>JAGABK010000043.1 GCA_017614625.1 Spirochaetales bacterium | reverse complement strand
CCTCAAAGGACCCGGTGAAGAACAGGGAGCTCTGGGAGGAGCTTGACCGCCTGAACACGGACGGAAACATCAGGTGGAACTGGGTCAAAGGCCACGCCGGAATCAAATACAACGAGATGTGTGACTCGCTGGTGCGCAGGGAAATGGACAAGTTCAAGGCATGAGCGAGGAAAAACCGGTTAAGAAGACATCGCTTGCATCTCTTTTCCTGGCCTTCGCGAAGATAGGGGTCATGACGTTCGGAGGCGGCTACGCCATGCTTCCGATGCTCGAGCGCGAGGTCGTGGACAACCACGGCTGGACGACGAGCGAGCAGATGATGGACTACTACGCGGTGGGACAGTGCACGCCGGGCGTCATTGCCGTCAACGTCTCGACCTTCGTAGGATTCAACGAGCGCGGAGTGATCGGCGCCATAGCAGCCATGCTGGGAGTCGTTTTCCCGTCGCTTGTCATCATAATGTCGCTGGCTTCGGTCCTCATGGTCTTCCGTGAGAACGTCTATGTCGCCAGAGCCTTCGCGGGAATCCGCATCGCGGTCTGCGCCCTGATCCTCAGCGCGGTGATAAAACTTGCGAAGAAGGCGATCTCGAACATCCCCACTGCCGTGATAGCCGTTCTGGCGTTCCTGCTGCAGGTATTCCTGGGAATCTCGCCGGTAATCATTGTACTGACCACCGCGGCAGGTGGAATAGCAGTGTATTTCATCAAGAAGGGGAAGAAGCCTGAAGAGGGCGGGGAGGAAGAGAAATGATATTCCTCCGCCTTTTCTGGGAGTTCTTCAAGACCGGTCTGTTCGCCACAGGAGGCGGTATGGCCACCGTGCCGTTCCTGTTCGACATGTGCGCAAGGACCGGCTGGTTCACCGCCCAGGAGCTTGCCGACATGATCGCTGTCTCGGAGTCCACTCCGGGTCCCATCGGAATCAACATGGCCACCTACGTGGGCTTCAGCACCGCCGGAATCCCGGGCGGAATCGTAGCCACGCTCGGCCTCATGGCCCCGGCCCTGATAATCACCCTGATGGTCGCGCGCTTCCTGGCACGTTTCAACGACAGTCCGGTCGTCAAGACGGTCTTCAGGTATCTGAGGCCTGCGGTTATAGGTCTTATACTTTTCGCTTTCTGGCAGCTCGTGCCCTATACGTTCGTCGGCTCAGAGGGTAAGGTCCTCGTCCTTCCCGTCGTCGCCTTCGCCGTCCTTCTCTTCTGCATTCTCAGGTGGAAGAAGGTCCATCCTATTGTCTGGATCGCTCTTTCCGCCGTCTTCGGGATCCTCTGCCTTTGATCCCGTCCTCATGACGAGCTGAATCAGACCCACGGCAGCCACGCCGGCTCCGACGACGAAGAGCAGGAGGATCCTCCAGTAGCGGAGGATGTTTTCCCTGCTTCTGACATACTCGTCGACATGCACGGCTTCGGAGGTCTTCTCGATGATGAAGTTCTTGACGCGTTCCTCGCCCACGGCATTGATCAGGGTGTCGATCTTCGCGGTGAGGTTGATCTCGATGCCGCGCTGGTTCCGGATCTCCTTCAGCGACAGGATGGCGTCGATGATCTCACCCACGGTGAACCTGGCGTCGATCTCCTTGTCCATGTACTTCTCGTAGAACGATTTGATCGTAGGATTCTCAAGTATCTTGCGGACCGTCAGACCCTGGAGCGGACGTCTGTCCAGAAGGGCCGTGACCGTCTCGTCCTCAAGCACGAAGTCCAGGACCTGGTCCAGCTTCTCGTTGACGTTGATTGCCTTGTCCTCGAAGAAAGAGATGATCAGGTCCAGCGTGGAGCCCACGTCGAAGAGGTTGAATATCAGCTTCTCCCTGATCGTCTGGATGCTGTCCAGGCTGTTGACGATCGAGTAGATCTCCTTCACTGTGAAGGTCTTGGAGAATACCATCTCCCCGATCTCCTCGTAGGAGGGGATGATGTCCTTCTCCATCATGAAGTCGATCACCTCGCGGACCGACATGTCCAGCTCCAGGTCCGCGTCGATGGCCTTGTTCACCTCTTCGACGGACAGGATGCTGTCTGTGACCTGGCGCGGCGTGAAGACCGTTCCGACCTCGGTGGACCTGACCTTGGCCACGACGGGATAGCTGTCATCGCTCTGAACGATGTCCATCAGCTGGCCCACGGTGACGGTGGTGCCGACCTCGGTGTCGCGGATGCTGTTGAGCAGCGTCCATCCCATGACCATGGGACGGTTGTTGTAATCGGCCTGGGCGGCTATGCACTTGACGCCGTAATTGGATATGGTGTAACGCGATATGGTCTTGCTCCAGACGGCCACGTTGATGACGCTTCCGGAGAAGACGAGGTTGATGACAAGTATGAACGGAAGGACTGTCATGGCCGCGACGCTGTCACGCACAAGGGCGGAGATGCACAGGCACACAAGGTCCGCGGCGAAGGTGATCAGGAAGACCGTCACGCTCAGCTCGGGGATCAGGGCGGGGGAGAATACGCCTTCGTCCGGGAACTTGATTCCGATCAGACGGCAGGTGTACAGGGCCAGTATGGTCTCAACCATGCAGAGAAGGACCTGATACAGGAGGACGGACGTGATGTAGGCCGAAAGATGGAGGCCCTTGCGCCTGAGGCTCCGGATCGTCTCCTTTTCCCTGCAGATGGTGCGGATGGAGTTGAAGCAGCCGTTCCAGATGGCGATGCAGGTGAGGGCCAGCGAGCCCTTGATGGTGCCCTCCATCGTGGAGAAGAAGTCGTTCCTTGCAATCGATGCCACCAGGGCGGCGATGATGACCGACATGGGCAGGATCTTCCAGTCCCCGTGGTAGGAGAACCAGTCGAACTTGCGCGTCAGGCTGAAGATGAGGTTTCCGAGCCAGGTCTCCGCCGGGCTCTGATCCGTATTCTTCGCTGCTTCGGGGTCATAGTCCGCGAGGGGCTCGAACTTCTTCGAGAAGCCCCAGATCATGGCGGCGATTCCGCGGAAGAACAGCCAGAGGAGGATCCATCTCTTCCTCTTGCCGAACCGTCTGATCAGCGCGCTGTAGATCCTTATGCTGTAAAGGAACATTATCAGGCCCAGCGCCAGGATGACGGCCGCGGCGGAGACAGCATAGCTGCCTATCTTGAACGAGTCCGGAGAGAGGAGGTCCATGAGGTTCATCAGGGCGCTGAAGCAGTGGAAGGTGACGTAGATGCGGCCTTCCTTCTTCATGCCGACGGCTTCTGCCAGCTTGTAGTCGCGTGCGAAGGGTACGAAGGCCCAGACGAAGTTCGTCCCGAGCTTCCTGAAGATGCAGCAGAGGCCCGCGATGTACGGCAGGTAGAAGAGGACCGTCCAGCCGTAACGTCCGAAATAGGCTATCGACAATGCATTGATGAACATTTTCATATCTCAATCTCCCCGTACGGGGCGGCTTTGTCCCCGTTCCCGTCGGTGTCAATCACTATGACGATATTGTTTGTGTTGAAGGCGTTGTAGTAGCGCACGTCGGAAGCCAGCTTGCTGACCATCCTGATTCCGAGTGCCTTCTCATCGTCCTTGTGCTCCTCGTAGTAGCGCATGGGGTCGAACTTCCTGCAGTAGTCGCGCAGCGTGACCGATATCCTTCCGTCGCAGATGTACAGGCGGAAGTCGGCGTTCGCCTTGTTCTCCCCGCGCGGTTTCCCGTGCTGGATTATGTTGCCCGCCATCTCCTCGATGAAGAGGGCCGTAAGCAGGGCCTTCTCCGTTCCTATTCCCTTGTCCAGGCAGAATCTCTCTGCCTCGTCGCGCGCCTTGACGACATCGTCCATGGTGCAGATGCCGGCGTACAGGTTGTCCGACTCGTCCCCTCCGAAGCCTGCGGGGATGTACATGAAGTCCTCGATCTTCTTCGGGAAGTGCCTGTTGTGGATCCAGATGATGATGAACATCGCGATGACAAGGAGGATCTTTCCGACGGCGAGGGAGGCCAGCACGCCCTTGGATCCGAAGACGGTTCCCAGGACCAGGGCCGTCAGGACGGGGATCAGAAGGCGTTCGATGAAGCTGATGAAGTTGACCAGCTTGCGGTTGCTGGTGCCCTGAAGGTAGTGCTGGTAGGCGACGGCCACCGTGTCGAACGGAAGGCCCAGGGCCATGCACCTGATGCTGAAGACCGAAAGTGCGATGACATCGGGGTCATGGGTGTATCCGCGGGCGATGAAGGGCGCCAGCAGGGCGACGACGGCTCCGACCGAAGACGAGAGGAGAACGGAAGTCTTCATGGAGAATGAGAACAGGCGGGTGAGGCCCTTTCTGTCCTTGGCGCTGTGGAAGACTCCGGTCATGGATATCAGCGTGCGTCCTATTCCCATTCCGAGGCAGAACATAAGGTTGTTCAGGTCTGCCTGCATTCCCCTTGCGGCGATGGCCGCCGCCGACACGGCGACTGCGAGGTTGATGTGGTTCGTGGTCAGGTCCCTGATGACGGTGAACAGCCTGTTGATGAAGGTCGGCGAGCCTGCCTTGAATATGTTCTTAAGGGTCCTGTCGCCGGACTTTCTGAGCGCGATGCGGAAATGGCCCGATTTGCGGAGGAAATGCACGAGAAGCAGTCCGAGCTGGATGTAGTGGGCGACGGAGGTCGCCATTCCCATCCCGAACGTGCCTCCGTGGAAGAGCGTGACGTTGAGTATGTCGAAAATGATGTCGCAGACGCAGAAGACGATTCCGGATATCGTGAAGCGCTTCTTTCCGCCGTCCATGACGATGATCGGTCCGATGAGAAGGATGACCAGATGTCCCGGGATGCCGACCATGTAGCCGCGGCTGTATTCCATCAT
>JAGABK010000042.1 GCA_017614625.1 Spirochaetales bacterium | reverse complement strand
TTCATGCCGCAGTTCCACAGCGCCCGCGACATCCATGACGTCTACTACGTCAAGGAGCCCAGACACTGCAGACAGATCGAGGAGCCCTGGCTCTCCAACGTGGCTGCAACCCACGAGAACGGAGGCAACACCGGATCGAGAGGCTGGCAGTACAAGTTCGACCATGAGTTCACCAGAAGGCAGATCCTCCGCAGCCAGGGAACGGTTCTTTCGGCCCACCAGCTGACAAAGGCCAAGGTTCCCGGAAAGTACTTCGGAATCGTCCGCTGCTTCCGTTTCGACGAGGTCGATGCCAAGCACGGTGCAGACTTCTACCAGACGGAGGGAATCGTCATCGGCAAGGAAGCCAACCTGAAAGACCTCCTTGGACTGCTGAAGATGTTCGCAGTCGAGGTTGCCGGCGCAACTGACTTCAAGTACGTGCCCGGCTACTTCCCCTTCACCGAGCCCTCGATCGAGATCCACATCAAGCACCCCGTGCTGGGATGGTTCGAGATGGGCGGATCGGGAATCTTCAGACCCGAGGTCACCAGGAGCCTGGGCATCGACGAGCCGGTCCTCGCATGGGGACTCGGAATCGACAGGATGGCCATGATGCACCTGGGCATCAACGACATAAGGGACCTTTTCTCCCCGAACATCGACAGCGTAAGGACAAGGAGGGGTAACTGATGCCTAAATTCGAGACCAAAGAGAAATTCCTTTTCAGCCTTCTGGGCAGAGAATACACGGACGACGAGCTCGAGCAGGTCTTCCCCCGCGCCAAGGCGGAGCTTGACGAGCACGACAGGGAGAACGGCGTCTTCAAGATCGAGCTGAACGACACCAACCGCCCCGACCTCTGGTCCGCCATGGGCCTTGCCCGTCTTCTGAAGAACTACGAGGACCCGCAGGTCAGGCAGTACGACTTCTTCTCGTCCAAGTGCTACACGGCCGACAACAAGGGCCGCGAGCTCCACGTGGGCAACCGCGCCAAAGAGGTCCGCGAGTTCTCCTGCGGCTTCGTAGCCAAGGGCAAGACCGTCGACGAGGACATCCTCCTGACGCTCATCCAGAGCCAGGAGAAGCTGTGCTTCAACTTCGGCCGCAAGCGCAAGACCATCGCCATGGGAATCTACCGCAACAACCTGATCAAGTACCCCATCCACTACGACGGTGCCGATCCGGACAAGACCCATTTCGTCCCGCTCCACATGGAGGAGGACCTTTCCCTGCGCGAGATCCTTGAGAAGCACCCCAAGGGACAGGAGTACGGCTACATCATCAAGGACAAGCCGGTCTACCCGTATCTGTACGACGACGCCGGAGAGACCCTCTCCATGCCGCCGGTGATCAACAGCGCCTTCGTGGGAGCCGTCGAGGTCGGTGACGACAACCTCTTCGTCGAGATGTCCGGTCCGATCCTCAAGGACATCCTCCTTTGCGCCTCCATAATGGCCGTCGACATGGCCGACCTGGGCTTCGAGATCGAGCCCGTCAAGGTCGTCTATCCGTACGAGACCGAGTTCGGCCGCGAGATCACCGTCCCCTACTACTTCCAGGAGTCCCAGAGCTGCACGCTGGCCGACATCCGCCACGTCCTGGGCGAGGACATCGACGCCGACGACGCCAAGGACGCGCTGCTGCGCATGGGAGTCTACAGCGTCTCCGAGGGCGACACGATCCACATCACGTGCCCCGAGTACCGCAACGACTTCCTGCATCCGGTCGATGTCGTCGAGGACGTCATGATCGGCTACGGGCTTGAGAACTTCACGCCCACCATCCCGCGCGATTTCACCGTCGGACGCCTGACGCCCGCCGAGGAGCTGGGCCGCAAGGTCAAGGACATCATGGTCGGAATGGGCTTCCAGGAGATGATCTACAACTACCTGGGCTCCAGACGCGAGTACGTGGACAACATGCACATCAAGGGCGACAAGGTCATCATGATCGCCAACCCCATGAGCGAGAACTTCGAGGCCGTCAGGCCGTCTGTCATACCGTCGCTGCTTGAGAGCGAGAGCGTCTCAGGCCACGCCACCTATCCGCACAGGATCTTCGAGGTCGGCAAGGTCGCATACCTCGAGCCCAGCGACAACAGCGGCACCGTGACGCGCAACAGCCTGGGCTTCATGAGCGCCGACGGAGCCGTGACGTTCAACGACGCCAACAGCTTCGTCAACACGCTGATGTATTTCCTCAGGGTCGAGTACACCCTGGCCGCACCTGAAGACGACCCGAGATTCATTCCCGGACGCTGTGCGGAAATCGTAGTCGGAGGAAAGAAGGTCGGAATCTTCGGAGAGGTCCATCCCGCGGTCCTCGAGAGCTGGGGATGCTCCATGCCCGCCGTCGTCGCCGAGATCGACCTGGACTGCTTGCTGTGATTGACAAGGATCTGAGTCTGGACGCCCTGCGTCTGATGCTTAATTCAAGGTTCTTCGAGGAGAAGACCGAGGAACTCTTCAAGGCCGGCCTGATACACGGGACCACCCATCTTGCCAACGGGCAGGAGGCCTCGCAGGCCGGACTGTGCATGGCGCTGGAGGACGGGGATTGGATCGTTCCCACCCACCGCTGCCACGGCTTCACGCTGTGCAAGGGCTCCTGGCCCCAGGCGATGTTCGCCGAGATGTTCGGCTCGCGCCACGGCCTTGCCAAGGGCCTGGGCGGAAGCATGCACATGCCGGACAAGGAGAACTGCAACCTCGGCTCGTCCGCGGTCGTAGGCTCGGGCGTCCCGCTTGCAACAGGAATCGCCTTCTACAACAAGTTCACAAGCGTCGGAAGCGCGGCGTTCGCCACATCCACGGCACAGAATCCCAAGAATCTTCCGCCCGCTCCGGTGAAGAACATCAGCGTCGCCATCTTCGGCGACGGAGCCTCAAGCCGCGGCGGCGTGCACGAGTCAATGAACCTGGCCTCCATCTGGAAGCTGCCGGTGCTCTTCTACTGCGAGAACAACCGCTACGGAATGTCCGCTCCCAGCGACAAGATGATAAGCGTGGACCAGGTCGCCGAAAGGGCCGCAGCCTACAACATGCCCGGGCGCGTGGTCGACGGAAACGACTTCGAGGCCGTCTACGAGGCAGTCAAAGAGGCAACGGAATACATCAGGGCCGGAAACGGACCGTACCTTCTGGAGGTCATGACATACCGCTTCAAGGGACACTCGAAAAGCGACAGGCGCCTGTACAGGACCAGCGACGAGGAGCAGCAGTGGATGCTGCGCGACCCCATCCTGCTGTTCGAGGCAAAGCTCGTCGAGAACGGATGTTTCACACGTGAAGAAATCGGGAAGATCGAGGAAGAATGCCGCAAAGGCATTGAAATACAGGCAGAACAGGCCCTGAAGGAGAGCGGCGACAAACTCACCGGAAAAGAGGTCCTGGACCTTGTCTACGCCTCGAAGGAGGACAGGTCATGACATTCCGCGAGGCGATCAGAAAGGCCATGTCCGACGAGATGGCCGCAGACAAAAACGTAATTCTCTTCGGCGAGGACGTGGGAGTCTACGGAGGCTGCTTCAAGGTCTCCGAGGGACTTTGGAAGGAGCACCCGGACCAGGTGGTCGACACCCCGGTCTCCGAGGAAGGCTTCACCGGCATGGCCGTAGGAGCTGCCATGATGGGCCTGCGTCCCATAGTCGAGATAATGTACGCAGACTTCTACACCCTGATCTTCGACCCTATTGTCAACCATGCTGCCAAGACCCACTTCATGAGCGGCGGACAGTTCTGCTGCCCAATAACCGTGCGCCTTCCCGAGGGAAGCGGAACCGGACACGGAGCGCAGCACACACAGAGCCCCGAGGCCCTGTTCCTCAACGGAACCGGACTTAAGCTGGTGGCTCCGTCCAACCCGTC
Organism: Spirochaetales bacterium; assembly: GCA_017614625.1. Taxonomy (GTDB): domain Bacteria; phylum Spirochaetota; class Spirochaetia; order Sphaerochaetales; family Sphaerochaetaceae; genus UBA9732. Next base: position 161 of record JAGABK010000042.1, on the reverse strand, counting down.
CGATGCATACCACCTTCTCAGGGCGTCCATCAGGGACAACAACCCCGTTCTGTTCTTCGAGCACAAGCTGCTCTACCCCATGGACGGAGAAATCTCCCCGGAGCCGGTGGAGCTGGGCAAGGCAAAGGTCATAGGAGACGGTCTGGACGTCACGCTCATAG
>JAGABK010000041.1 GCA_017614625.1 Spirochaetales bacterium | reverse complement strand
TGTTGTATTTGATACATAGCTCTGCTACTTTCTTGAGCTCAGCGGTATCGGCATAGAGACCGGGAGTGTACATCAGGCCGAGCGAGAGACCTGCTGCTCCTTTCTGGAGGGCCTCCTCAAGGATGGCGAGCATGTGCTTTTCCTCTTCAGGGGTAAGAGGCCTGTCCTCGTTTCCGCCTGCCGCGGCACGGGCCGAGCAGTGGCCGGCAAGGATGGCGATGTTGCAGGGCATGTTCCTGTCGGTGGCCTTGAAATACTCGTCCGGCATTCCGTACGTGCCGGTCGTGTCCCTGAAGCCGAAGATTCCGCCGCCGAATTTGTCGAGATGCTGATTTCCCTTCTCAAAACCGATGGCCGAGATTCCGCAGTTGCCTGTGATGAAAGAAGTTATGCCTTGCCTGATGAACGGGCTGAAATAGGGAAGAGGATCCTTTCTGATTGCGAACCAGTCGTTGTGAGAGTGGGCATCGATGAATCCGGATGCTATGGATTTCCCGGTCAGGTCGATGACATTGTCAGCCTGGTCTTCGATATTCGGGGCGATTTTCGCGATGCGGTCGTCCTCCACGAGAATATCGGAAACGTAGGGTTCCGATCCTGTTCCGTCATAGATTCTGGCGTTCTTGAGCAGCTGTCTCATATGAATCCTCCCTGCTGTGCATCCGCACATTTAAGATTGTAATACAGATTGCCGCGGATTGATACTGCAAACTCCTATAGCGGAATTCTCCGTAGGTTCCGGATCGATCTCAGTCATTTATCTTCTTTTGATTATCTCTTGCAATGTATAAAAATATCAAAACAGTTAAAAAAAGTTGACAGGTATGTGCTATTTGTTGTATTGTAAACACATGTCTAGTATGAAAGAAACCCTGAAACAGATAATTGCTGAAAACCAGAAAGGCTTCAACCAGAGATTCATCAAACGGGATCTTGATATTGAGCGAATACCGAGAAAGGCCACCATAGTAATCGGAGTCAGGCGCTGCGGGAAATCGACAATGCTTGATGTATATGCCCAGTCCCTGATTGAATCGGGAATCCCGGAGGACCGGATCTGCAAACTGGATTTTTCAGACGACAGACTTGTCGGGCTTCGGAATGAAGCTCCATCTGTAATCGCTGATGCATACTATGAGCTGTTTCCTGAGAACCATAATTGCAAGGTCTATTTCTTCTTCGACGAAATCTACCATATCAAAGACTGGGAGCTGTTTGTTAACCGGCTCCAGACCACGGAAAACTGTGAGGTCAATATCACCGGTTCAAGTTCGAGGATGCTTGTCGAAGAAACATCCTCTGAACTGGGAGGTCGAAAACTCGGATGGGAACTGTTCTGTTATTCCTACAGGGAATTTCTCCGATCCAGAGGCGGGAATGAAGCAATCGGATACACCTCGGATTCAAGAGACAGGCAACTGAAGATGTTCAATGACTATCTCTTGATCGGCGGCTTTCCCGAGGCCGATATGTTCCGAAGCGAGACAGCGCGGAATCTGTTTTTCCAGAACACGCAGAATGACATCGTCTATCGTGATATCATCCTGCGTCACGATGTGTCGAAGCCGATGGCGTTGAAGACGATGGTGATTCTTCTTTTCGGAATGATGGGTCAGATGATGTCCATATCGAAGTTGTATCAGCGCCTTATGGGAATGCGCGTTGAAATATCCAAGCCTCTTGTGACCGAGTATCTTGAGTACATCAAAGAAACTTTTGCTGTATTCCTTGTGCCTATAAGGAGCAACAACCAGGCGGTGAAAGCCACGAATGACAAGAAGATATATATTGCAGATCATGCGATGGCTGCTTCGGTTTCCGGTGGACTGACAAGAGATGTGGGATTGAGAATGGAGAACATAGTGTTCCTCCATTTGAGGCGAAAATACAAAGAGGTCTTTTATTACAGAACCGGTTCAGGATATGAAGTGGATTTCGCTGTGGGACCCTGGCCTGAAATCAATCTTGTACAGGTCTGCATGGATATGTCGGATTCCGTGACAAAAGAACGGGAACTGCGCAGCCTGAGAGAGGCAATGAGGGAACTGAAAGTCCGAAACAGCACTGTTGTCACCATGGACATCGAGGACTCACATGAATTCGATGAAGGTACCGTCACAGTTATTCCTGCATGGAAATACCTGCTGTCCTGACAGCCATGTATTGACACACAGAAACATTTGTGTCTAAATACAGACAACATATCGCATTTAAAGGATAGAGGTGCGGTTGACAAGAGTAGTCGTGGTGCCAAGGCCTGGCAAGGGCCGTTGCCGCGATGAAAGGGGATGCCGCCGAAAGAAGGATGCTGCGAACCCTTCTTGGTCATCCGGATAAGATCCGCCTGACTGTCGCTTAGGCGGAGAGCTATGTATTAATGCTTCAGAACTGTATTCAGTATGTGAAGGATCTTTACAGGCCGATGCCGAAAGCGCATCGGTCTTTTTTTGCGGAAGGGAGAAGAAGATGAAAGGAACCAACCCAATTTTCCGTGGTGCTGCAACAGCCCTTGTCACGCCGTTCACAGAGACAGGCGTGGATTATGAGAACTTCGGCCGTCTGATCGAGTGGCAGATAGAGAAGGGAATCGACGCTCTTGTCATCGCCGGAACAAGCGGCGAGGGCTCGACATTGTCCGATGCCGAGCACAAGGCCGTTATAAAGTACGCCGTGGAGAAGGTAGCGGGCAGGGTTCCTGTCATTGCCGGAACAGGCTCCAACGAGACTCCATATGCAATAGAGCTTTCAAAGTATGCCTGCGATGTAGGTGTAGACGGCCTTCTGGTTGTGACTCCCTATTACAACAAGGCCACGCAGAAAGGTCTTGTAAAGATGTACTATTCGATTGCCGATGCCTGCGACAAACCGCTTATCGTCTACAACGTTCCTTCCAGGACCGGTGTCAACATCGAACCCAGGACCTACGTTGAGCTTGCCAGACATGACCGGATCGTGGCAATCAAGGAAGCCAACGGCAACATCTCCAAGATTGTGGAGACCGCTGCCCTCGTGGGTGACAGACTCGATATCTACAGCGGCAACGACGACCAGATTGTGCCGGTGCTCTCCGTTGGCGGTCAGGGTGTCATTTCGGTTCTGTCAAACATCATGCCGGCAGAAACAAGCCGCATGTGCCACCTGTATTTCGATGGCAAGGTTAAGGAAAGCGCAAAGATGCAGATGGATCTGCTTCCGCTGATCAACGCCCTGTTCTGTGAAGTCAACCCGATTCCCGCCAAGGCGGCTGTTTCAGCCATGGGCTTCGGACGCAACCTCCTGAGGCTTCCGCTCACCGAGATCGAGAGCGAACACGAGCAGACCCTGCTGCAGCTGATGCGCTATCAGGGCCTGATAGGCTGATGATGGAGGCTTCATGAGGGTATTGGTTCACGGAATCACAGGCCATATGGGGCAGATCATAGCCTCATTGGCAAAGGAAGGCTTCGCCGATTCCACTCTCGCAGGTGGAGTAAGCCCCGATGTGGAGACAGAGGGCAACGGCCTTTTCAGGTCTTTCGACAGCTGCGATGTGCAGGCCGATGTCGTTGTGGACTTTTCATTCCACACAGCCACAAAAGCGCTGCTTGATTATTGCATCTCCCGCAACCTTCCTGTCGTGGTTGCCACAACGGGTCATACAGCGGAGGAGAAGGTCGCAATCGTCTCCGCATCCGAGCGGATTCCGGTATTCTACAGCGCGAACATGTCGGTAGGTGTTGCAGTACTTGCCGACCTTGCAAAGCGCACTGCTGCCTCATTTCCGAACGCTGATATCGAAATTGTGGAAACCCATCACAACCGCAAGGTCGATGTCCCCAGCGGCACTGCACTGATGCTGGCAGATTCCATAAAGGAAGCCAGGCCGGAGGCGGTGTTCAACATCGGCCGTCATGAGAACGGCAGACGGAAACCGGAGGAGGTCGATATTCTCTCGCTTAGGATCGGAAACGTTGTGGGAATCCACGAGATACTTGTATCGACCGGCAACGAGACCATAACATTGAAGCATGAGGCCCATTCTCGGGCCCTGTTCGGAGAGGGTGCCCTCAGGGCAGCTTCGTTCATATGCGGAAAGGCTCCCGGACTGTACAACATGAAGGACATGATAAAGTGAACGCACAGGAAATCATCAACTATATCGCCACGGCGGAGAAGAAGACTCCCGTCAAGCTCTACGTGAAGGAGAAGGCCCCCATAGACTACGGCAAGGCCAAGGTCTTCGGCGCCGGGGACAGGATCGTCTTCGGCGACTGGAAGGACCTGGAGCCCGTCCTCAAGGCCAATGCGGACAGGATCGAAGACATCGTGATAGAGAACGACTGCCGCAACTCCGCCATCCCCATGCTTGACAAGAAGAACATCAACGCCCGCATAGAGCCGGGTGCCGTCATCCGCGAGCAGGTCGAGATAGGAGACAGGGCAGTCATCATGATGGGCGCCATAATCAACATCGGAGCGGTGATAGGCGAGGGCACCATGATCGACATGGGAGCCGTCCTGGGCGGCCGCGCTACGGTCGGAAAGAACTGCCATATCGGAGCCGGAGCCGTCCTGGCGGGCGTCATAGAGCCTGCAAGCGCCACTCCCGTGACAATCGGAGACGGAACCCTCGTGGGAGCCAACGCCGTAGTCATCGAGGGCGTCCGGGTGGGCCGCAACTGCGTGGTCGCCGCCGGTGCAGTCGTGATCGACGACGTCCCGGACAACATGGTCGTTGCCGGATGCCCCGCGCGCATCATCAAGGAGCGTGATGCGAAGACCAACTCCAAGACAGCCCTCGAGGCCGGACTGAGAAATCTGTGATGGACAGGAAACTACCTTTTACATTGGATCAGGCAAAGGCCTGGAAAGCCTCATACGGGACCCCTTTCTACGTCTATGACGAGGAAGGCATCCGAAAGGCCGTCACCGGCGTGCAGAAGGCATTCTCATGGAACGCCGGCTTCACCGAGTGCTTCGCCGTCAAGGCCACTCCCACGCCCGCGATAATCAGGCTTCTTGCCTCCCTCGGGTGCGGCACCGACTGCGCATCGGTCTCAGAGGTGGTCATAAGCCGCGCCTCAGGCCTTTCCGGGCGCAGGATCATGTTCACATCCAACCAGACGTCCGGCGAAGCCTACAGGGCCGCTGTGGTCGCCGGAGCGGTCATAAACCTGGACGACATCACCCAGATCGATGTCCTCGAGAAGGCCGCCGGCATTCCCGACACGGTCTGCCTGCGCTTCAATCCCGGTTCGTTCGATGTCTCTGGCAGCGCCGCGGTCACCAGCCCGATCATGGGCAACCTTTCCGATTCCAAGTTCGGAATGACCCGTGAACAGCTGTTCGAAGCATATTCGATTCTCAAACAGAAGGGCGTGAAGCACTTCGGAATCCACTGCATGGCAGCCTCCTGCTGTCTTGAGGCCTCTTATTATCCGTCTTTGGCAGAATTGCTGTTCAACATTGTTGCGGAAGTCAGGGAAAAGCTGGGTATTGTCATCGAGATCGTCGACCTCGGCGGAGGCATCGGAATCCCGTACAGACCCGGTCAGGAGCCCGTTGACATTCTGGCCGTGGGGCAGGGCGTGCGCGAGAAATACGAGCAGATCCTTGTTCCTGCCGGAATCGATGTCGCCATCTACACAGAGTTGGGAAGGTACATCACCGGTCCCAACGGATATCTCGTGTGCTCCGTGCGCGGCTTCAAGCACATCTACAGGGAATACATAGGCTTGGATGCCACGGCATGCGACCTCATGAGGCCCGCCATGTACGGGGCCTACCACCATATCACGGTCCTTGGCAAGGAAGATAAGCCTGTAGCGGACGCCTTCGATGTCTGCGGAGGACTGTGCGAGAACAACGACAAGTTCGCAGTCGAAAGATTTCTGCCTCAGGTGGAAATGGGCGACATGCTTGTCATCCACGACGCAGGAGCCCACGGACGCTCGATGGGCTACAACTACAACGGCATGCTGCGCTGCGGCGAGCTTCTGCTCTCGGCCGACGGCAGCGTGCGCATGATCAGACGTCCGGAAAGCCTTGACGACCTGTTCGCCACATTCGACGTCGATGGAGATTTCAACTGGTGATGAAGGACTGCCTCAACGAAGCCGTATACAGCCTCAAGAGAAGCGCCATACGAGAGTTCTCCCGCCTGGCGAAGGAAACACCCGGCTGCATAGCACTGACGCTGGGTGAGCCCGATTTCGACACGCCCGAGCCCATCAGGGAGCAGGCCAAGCTCTCGCTGGACAACCACGAGACCCATTACATCGAGAACAACGGCGCCCTTGCTCTGCGTCAGGCAATCGCTGGATACGAAACCTCGAAGCATGGAATCGAATGCTCGGAAGCCCAGGTCATTGTCACCGCAGGCGCCACCGAGGCGCTATTCGTCTCGCTTCTGGGAATCCTCAATCCCGGCGACGAGGTTATAATCCCCACGCCGGCCTTCGTCCTCTACGAGGAGATAGTGAAGCTGTGCAGGGGAAAGGTGGTCCACATGGACACCGTAGCCGACGGCTTCCAGATCACTCCTGAGAACCTTTCTGATTGCTTGTCCGACAAGACAAAGGCAATAGTCCTCAACTCTCCGAACAACCCGACCGGAACCATACTCAACAAGGCCTCGCTGGAAGCCATCCATGAGGTGGCCTTGAAGCGCAATATCTTTGTCATCTGCGACGATGTATACAGGGAGCTTGTCTATACGGACAGCTACCACAGCTTCACCGAATATGAGGATGTGAGGGACAGGACAATCCTTGTCCAGAGCTTCTCCAAGCCTTGGGCCATGACAGGATGGAGGGTGGGGTATCTCATTGCCCCGCCTGAAGTAAAGGAACGCCTGGAGCTTGTGCATCAGTTCATGGTCGTATCCACTCCCGCTCCCTTCCAGAAGGCCGCCATAGCCGCCCTTGACTTCGATCCGGTGGAGCTGAAGGAGACCTACAGGAAGCGCAGGCTCTATGTGCTCTCAAGGCTTAAGGACATGGGTCTTGAGGTGACCGAACCCGAAGGCGCCTTCTATGTATTCCCGTCCATCGGCAGATTCGGCATTGACTCCGCGACCTTCTGCAGGCGTATGATAAAGGAGTCAGGTCTGGCCGCGACTCCGGGCTTCTGCTTCGGCGCCGAGGGCTACATAAGGCTCACTTACTGCTATTCGGACGAACAGCTTGAGCGCGGTCTGGACAGGCTTGAGGACTTCATAGGGAAACTGGAGGGCTGACATGGACTATCTTCTTCGTGCAAAGGAAATTGAAGCTGAACTCGATACTATCAGGCAGACCCTCCACAGACACCCCGAGATGGGCAACAAAGAGGTCTTCACATCAGCTTTCATAGCCGATTACCTTAAGGGCCTGGGCATAGAGATCCACCATATGCTGGAGACGGCTGTCGTGGGAATCCTCCGCGGCGGCAAGCCAGGCAGGAAGGCCGCCCTGCGCGCCGACATGGACGCGCTTCCTGTTACCGAGGAGACGGGCTGCTCCTTCGCATCCGAGATCCCGGGCGTCATGCACGCCTGCGGCCATGACATCCATGTGACATCCGCCCTGGGTGCTGCGAAACTTCTCTCGGAGAATCGTGACACTTTGTGCGGAGACGTGGTCTTCCTTTTCCAGCCGGACGAGGAGGGCAACGGGGGCGCAGAACGCATGATAGCCGAAGGAGCACTCAAGGGCGTCACAGCAGCATTCGGCGGCCATGTGGCACCGGATCTTCCCGCAGGAACCGTCGGAATCCGCTACGGCAAGTTCTATGCCGCTTCCGACGAGTTCACCGTCAAGGTACACGGAGTCTCGTGCCACGGAGCCACGCCGGAGAAGGGCGTTAGCTCTCTTCTGTGCGCCTCCGAGATGGTGCAGAACCTGGTGAAACTGAAGGCATCCTCGGGTGACAGGACTGTCGTATCGGTCGGCTCGCTCCATGCCGGAACCGCCGGAAACATCATTCCCGCCCTTGCCGCTTTCTCCGGAATCATAAGGACCCTGGGCCCTGCCAACAGGAAGGAGATCAAGGAAAAAGTCCTTTCTCTGATTGAAGATACCGCCAAGAAGTACGGTGCCACGGCAGAGTTCATATTCACATCCTCCTACGACGGAGTGGTCAACCGCGACGAGGAGACGCGCCTTGTCGAGGAAACGGCAAGAAAGCTCTTCGGCGACGACCATGTGGCCATCATCCGGGAGCCGAACATGACCACAGAGGACTTCGGCTACTTCATCGACGCCGCCGGCGGCGGAAGCTTCGCCCATATCGGGGCAGGGTGCACGTACCCGCTTCATTCGCCGCACTTCCTGCCGGACATCAAGGCCGCGGTGTGCGCCTCTGCGCTTTATGCCTCGGTAATCGCGAGCTATCTCAGCTGAACTGCCGGAAACGTTAAGCCCAAATACCCCCAACCATGGTTTCCAGGCTGACAAAATCAGCCTGAAACCCCCGAACCATATGTTCCAAGCTTAACTTGCATTGTTATGAACCATTGTAAACAACCCTGTTTCCTTTTATAATCCTCATTGATGAACCTATCTGACAACGCCGCTCTGATCGAAGCTATCCTCTATCTTGAAAACGAACCTCTATCCATCGAAAGGATGGGCAAGATGACAGGCCTCTCCGACAAGGAGGTCGCCGACGCCATCGAGGAGATCTCGGACGCATACTACGCCGGAAACCACGGCCTCTCGCTTGTCGAGAACTCCGAGACATACAGCTTCGTGCCGGTGGCCAGACTGAACGACAAGCTGCGTTTCTGCTACGGGAAGAAGATCGACAAACGCCTGTCCAAGGCGGCCGTCGAGACTCTTGCGATCGTCGCTTACTCTCAGCCGATAACACGCGGCGAGATCACCAAGATCAGGGGAGTCGTATCAGATTCCATCATCAGGATCCTGCGCGAGAGGGACTACATAAAAGTGGTCGGAAGAAAGGACGTGCAGGGTCATCCATGCCTTTACGGAACAACACGCAAATTCTTGTATACATTCAAATTGGAATCAATCAGCGATCTGCCGAAACTCTCGGAGATAGACCGCCAGAGATTCGAGAAGGAACAGGATGAAGATTGAATATCCCATAAGGCTTCAGAGCTATCTGGCCAAGTCCGGAATGGGCAGCCGCAGAAGCTGCGAGACCCTCATCTCCGAGGGCCGCGTGCGGGTCAACAACAAGGTCGTAACCGAGCTCGGAACCAAGGTCGACGAGGACGATATAGTCTACGTGGACGACATCCTCGCGGAGCCCGCTGAGAGGTCCTATTACATCGCGCTGAACAAGCCTCGCGGATATGTGTGCACCAACCACGACCCGAACGAGACTGCATACGCCAGGGACCTGATCGACATCCCCGAGAGGAACCTCCTTTTCAATGTCGGAAGGCTGGACAAGGACTCGCAGGGACTCATCATCTTCACCAACGACGGAGACTTCGCCAACACGGTCATGCACCCGTCCTCGGAGACGGAGAAGGAATACGTGGTCAGGGTCGACAGGGACCTTGAGAAGAAGGACCTGGACGATGCCTACAGGGGCCTTGTAACTCCTTACAAGATAAAATCATACAAACTCATATCCAAGCGCGAGGTCAAGGTCGTCCTCACAGAGGGGAAGAACCGCGAGATAAGGAACATGTTTGACATCCTGGGCTACGAGGTCAAGAAGCTCGTCAGGATCAGGATAGGGAAGGTCGAGCTCGGCGAGCTTCAGCCGGGTCAGTTCCGCAGGCTCACATCGGCCGAGATCAGAAGCCTTGAGGAAGGAGCAGGAAGATGATTGTTGCCATTGACGGACCTGCGGGAGTCGGAAAGAGCTCCATTGCGAAGATGATCGCCGTCAAGCTCGGACTGTACTACCTGAATTCGGGAAACTTCT
>JAGABK010000040.1 GCA_017614625.1 Spirochaetales bacterium | reverse complement strand
GCGCCAGCGCCCCGAAACCGGACGGGCTTGCAGGGTTGAAGACCGGGGAGAGCGAGAAGACATCGACCTTGTCCAGGTGCAGGACCATGCCCGACAGGACGGGGGAAAACGACGGCTCGGAGATGGTCTGGAAGTTCGATTTGCCGCCGGAGGTGGAGAAGGGGTCCAGAAGTAGGGCGAGTTTCCCGGAGGGCTTGAGCTCGCCCAGGCGCAGAAGACCTTTGACGTGGACCACGGGGAATGGCGGGGCCTGGATGAGGAAGCGGCCGTCCTTCTGCTGGCGGATGCGGATGTTGTAGATGAGGCTCCCGGTGTCCAGGCGGACCTCGAGGGTGCCGGTGGAGCCGGTGCGTCGGTAGGTGAGACTGAGGTCGCCGTTGCTTTTGGCGGGCAGGCCGGTCACGAGGGCAAACAAAAAGGCAGATATGAGAATTATTCGCTTCATATCTGCCTGTACACCGGAAGACCGGTTCATATTGACGGAATCAGCCCGTTTTCGGAACTTTTTTCAGTTTTTTTGCGTCACTTCTTCGCGGGCTTTGCCATGATGGTGGCAAGCTCCGGCTTCTTCTCAAGGTTCTTCACCAGTCCGCGGGCCCTTCCCTTGTTGACGTACGAGGGATCCTCGAAGGAGTAGTGGAAGTTGGTGTGGATGTCGTAGGTTCCGTTCATCAGGGCCACGGCGTCCTCGGTTATGACCAGCTCCTCGTCGGTGGGGATTACGTAAATCTTGACGGGAGAATCATCTGCTGAGATCTCGAACTCTGCGTTGCGGCAGCGGCAGATGGCGTTCTTCTTCTCGTCGATCCTGATTCCGAAGTTGTCCAGACCGCATGTGGACAGCCAGCGGATCGTGGGACCCATCTCGCCGACTCCGGCGGTGAACACGACGGCATCGACCCTGCCCAGGAGGGCGGCGTAGGCGCCGATGTACTTGCGGATGCGGTGGCACTCCATGTCCATTCCGAGCTTGGCGCGCTCATTGCCTTCCTTGGCGGCGTTCTCGACGTCGCGGCGGTCGCTCATTCCGCAGATTCCCAGAAGTCCGCTCTTCTTGTTGAGCGCGGTGTCCCTCTCCTTGGCCGTCATGCCGGTGTTGTTCATGATGTAGGGCATGATCGCCGGGTCCATGTCTCCGCTGCGGGTTCCCATGACGAGGCCCTCGAGCGGGGTCAGTCCCATGGAGGTGTCGATGCAGACGCCGTTCTTGACCGCGGACACGGAAGCTCCGTTTCCGATGTGGCAGATGATGACGTTGGTGTCCTTGTTGTCCTTGCCCAGAAGCACTGCGGCTCTCTTGGCGCAGTAGAGGTGGCTGGTTCCGTGGAAGCCGTAGCGGCGCACGTTGAACTTCTCGTACCACTCATAGGGAACAGCGTACATGTAGGCCTCGGGCGGCATCGTCTGGTGGAAGGCGGTGTCCATGACAATGGCGTGCGGGACGTTCGGCATGACCTTGCGGGCGGCCTCGATGCCCATGATGTTGGCGGGCATGTGGAGCGGTCCGAGCGGGATGATGGTCTTGAGCTGCTCGACGACCTCGTCGGTGACCAGGGCGGACTTCTTGAAGATCTCGCCTCCGTGCAGGACCCTGTGGCCCACGGCACCGATTTCGGAGACGTCCTTGATGACGCCGTAAGTCTTGTCGGTGATGAGTTTTATGATGAGCTCGATGGCTTCCTTATGCGTCGGGCAGGAGAACTTGTCGGTGAACTCCTCCTTGCCTGTGGCCTTGTGCTCGATGGTCGAGTACTCGAGGCCGATCCTCTCCACGACGCCTACTGCGAGAACGTCCTTGTCGTCCCAGTCGTATACCTGGTATTTCGCCGATGAACTTCCGCAGTTCAGTGTCAGAATAACCATGTTTTCCTCCAGAATTGTCTTTCGTTAGAAGGGCGGGGAAACGGTCCCGCCGGCTTTGATTTAAACACAATAAGGTTTTATTTACAAGATATGCATTATATTTGGCAAATGTTGATTTTTTGGGTAGTATTGCTTATCCTTTAATGGATAAAAACGGAGTATCAGATGAAAGTCAGTCTTTACAACACAATGTCACGCACCGTAGAGGAATTCAAGCCCATCACCGAAGGTTTCGTCGGGATGTACGGCTGCGGACCGACTGTCTACAACTACGCGCATATCGGAAACCTCAGGACCTACATCTTCGAGGACACCCTCAAGCGCGTCCTCGTCCATGCCGGATACAAGGTCAAGCACGTCATGAACATCACCGATGTCGGACATCTGACCGGCGACGGCGACGACGGCGAGGACAAGCTCGAGAAGAGCGCCCGCGAGAGCGGACGCAGCGTCTGGGACATCGCCAAGTTCTACACCGACGCGTTCTTCCGGGACTACGACTCTCTGAACATCATCAGGCCCGACGTCGTCTGTCCCGCAACGCAGCACATCCCCCAGATGATCGCGCTGATCAAGCGCCTGGAGGAAGGCGGCCACACATACATCGCCGGCGGAAACGTCTATTTCTCGATCGACACGTTCCCGGAGTACGGACGCCTGGCGCGTCTGAACCTCGACGACCTCAAGAGCGGCGCGCGCATCGACATCGACTCCAACAAGAAGAACCCCAAGGATTTCGTGCTCTGGTTCACCAACAGCAAGTTCGGCGAGCAGGCCATGATGTGGGACTCCCCGTGGGGCCGCGGCTACCCGGGCTGGCACATCGAGTGCTCGGCCATGAGCATGCAGTACCTCGGCGAGCATTTCGACATCCACTGCGGCGGAATCGACGCCATCCCGGTGCACCATACGAACGAGATCGCCCAGAGCGAGGCTGCCACCGGCAAGACGTGGGTCAACTACTGGATGCACGGCGAGTTCCTGCTCTCCGAAAAGGGCAAGATGTCCAAGAGCTCCGGCGAATTCCTTACCATGTCGGTACTTAAGGAGCACGGCTACGACCCGTTGGACTACAGGTACTTCTGCCTCGGAGCCGCCTACCGCACCCAGCTGCAGTTCTCCTGGCAGGGCATGGACGGTGCGAAGGCAGCCCGCCAGGGCCTCGTGGACCGCATCGCCTCATTGGACGAGAAGGTCGCCGATATGGCGTCTCTCTCCGGGAAGGCCCGCTCCTACATGGACCAGTTCGATGCCTTCGTGTGCAACGACCTCTCCACCTCGCGCGGACTCTCCGTGCTGTGGACCATGCTCAAGGACGATGGCCTTTCGGACGCCGAGAAGCGCTGCGCGGTCAACTACATGGACAAGGTCCTTGGCCTGAAGCTCGACGGCATAAAGAAGAAGGCTTCTGACGAAGGTCAGGACATCCCGGCCGAGGTCATGGAGCTGGTCGAGAAGCGCGCCCAGGCCAAGAAGGACAAGGACTGGGCTTCGGCCGACGCCTACAGAAAACAGATAGATGAGATGGGATATCTGCTCAAGGATACACCTGCCGGACCGTCTTTGCAAAAAAAGATGTGATCCGGTGTAACTTTTAGTGAGGACGGTTGTTAAAGTTTATGGAAATCAGAAGCGGCGATGAGCTTACCTTTCGGAAGGTCTACAGCGAGGTTTTCCCGGTTGTGATGAGAGTCGCGTACCACGTGACCTACAATCAGGATGTTGCCGAGGACATCTGTCAGGATGCATTCATCAGATTCTATGACAAGGACATCGTGTTTCCTTCGATGGACGACGCGAAGTTCTGGTTGATAAGGGTGGTCAAGAACCTCTCGATCAACCACATCAAGCGGAAGATGCGCGAAGCGGCTTCCCTTGAGAAGGTCATGAAAGGTCCGCAGGTCAATCCCTTCAGGGACGGCGCCTCGGAACTTATATTGAAGGAATCTGCGTCTGCGGTGAGAAAGGCGGTCAGCGAGCTTCCTGAGATCTACAAAACTGTGATTGTCCTTCGGGAATATGCAGGACTTAACTACAAGGAAATAGCAGGAGTCCTGAAGATCTCGGAGAGCAATGTCAAGGTTCGCGTGCATCGGGCCCGAAAGGAACTCGAGGCAAAGCTGAACCGGGAGGAAGTTAATGTGCCTTGACGACCAGATCCTTAGTACATATCTCGACAACGAGCTCTCCGAACCGTGGAAGAGCCAGGTCGAAGAACATCTCGGCAACTGCCCCAGTTGCAGGACCCGTTTCCAGAACCTCATCAAGATCAGCGACGCCATGCAGGCCGCCGCTCTCACTGAAGAAGAGATCGCTCCCCGTCAGGACCGCGTCCTCGCCATGATCGAGAAGAACCACCTCGCCAAGAAGGACCGCAAATCCTTCCTGCGCAGGACTTTCAAGCTCACGGCTCCGCAGCTCCTCGGTGTCGCAGCCGCCTTCGTCGTCGTCTTCGTCGGCTCATGGGCCGTCTTCGGAAACAACGGCAGCATCAACAGCCCGATCCTCCTCCAGGACGTCAACACGACCATCGACCAGAGCAACATCATCCAGACCAGGTCGTCCGACAACGTCACCACGGCCAAGAGCCTCGAGAGCTACAGCCTGGACGAGATCCTGAAGAACCTCGACGCCCGCGGATACGATGTGGACATCAGGCTCAAGAGCATCCAGCCCATGTCGCTTGACAACATCGGAACCGAGGTCAAGGTCATCGCCAGGATCAAGGACAAGAACATCGTCATCACCAGCGACGGCTTCGCCAAGAACGCCGACGGAACGATCGTCGCCACCGGAGTCAAGCTGGACGCCCAGAAGAGGATCGTCGCTTCCGACGGAACCGTGATCTTCCCGGCCGATGTGGTCATCGTCGAGCCGACTGCTACGGCTGGTGCTGCTACGGCCACGGCCGGTGCGGTTTCGGCTGAGACAACTGCACAGGTTGCTCAGGCTGCCGGTCAGGCTGCCGAGGGTGAGGCCAGGACAGACGTCCAGACCCCCGCCGTCAACTGAATCGCCACTAATTAGTTTAATTAGTATATAAAATGCCCATGCAGCCCCGCTTGTGCGGGGCTGTACCTTTATATATGGATATAGGCTTGTCGCTCGCGCTCCTGCGCTCGACCGCTCTCACGCTCCGACGCTCTTGCACTCAGGGTGTTTTTAAAAGTTAAATCATTATATTGTAATAAATTGCCTTTTTGAAGAGTGGCGCTCCTGCACTCCTGCGCTCCCGCGCTCATGGTATTTGGTGGGGAGCGTAGGAGCGTCAGAGCGCAGGAGCGTGGTTGTTCAAAAAAATAAATCATTATCATATAACAATTTGTCTTTTGATAAAGTGCGGAGCGTGAGAGCGCGGGAGCGTGGGAGCGGTCGAGCGTAGGAGCGTCTTCCCTCTGGATCATGCCGTTTCAATCCGGACAGTCCGGAGCAGTGTTCTGGGCGTGTACAAACTGTCCGCAATACAGAGACAAATTCAAAAAAATGTGTTTCTGCCTTCTGTAAAACATTGTCTCTTTTTGATGAATTATAGTAACATGACTTTTGCCGCTTTACGGCACCAACCATTGTTATAGTATGTGTCTTCACAGACGCATAAGGAGGAAAACATGAAAAAACTTGCAGTAGTTCTGCTTGTTCTCGCAGCTGTGGTTCTTCCCATCTTCGCAAACGGCGACGATGAAAAGGCAGCAGCTCCCGCATCTGAGAAGTCGTATGTCCAGCAGGTCATCGAACAGGCTCAGAAGATGACTTTCGAGGAACTCGCCAAGAAGGCCATCGAGGAATCCAACGGAAAGAAGCTCTACGGAGTCGGAAACTCGTCACGCGGAAAGTCGGCTCTCCCTCTGTTCATTGCATACCTTCAGGGTATCGATGCTTCATACAAGCTTGATTTCGATTGGCAGCAGCCGAAGAACAACAAGATCTTCGACCAGCTCACAGCCAACTCCCTCAAGTCTGAAGGAACCTTCGCCGTCACACTCATCCAGGACGGAAACCAGATCGAGTCGAAGATGGTCCAGACCGGAATCCTCGACACCTTCATCCCGCTCGAGTGGGCAAAGGCCAACGGAACAACAGCCGAGGCTTACACCGGTTATCTCCCGCTCCAGACACTGAACAAGGTCTTCGAGTACAATTGCACAGGTTCCAAGACCTATGACAACTGCTGGGACTTCGTTCTCCCCGGCGAGCACGGACAGTTCATGGACATCGATTCCGAGATCGTCGGAAAGAACTTCCTTTACATGCTCACCGCTCCGAAGTACGCCGCATGGCTCGCTTCCGCTTTCGAGGCTCTCTCCGCCGATGAGAAGGCTGCCCTCCAGCCGACAATCGACGCAGTCGCATCCGATGCCAAGGACCTCGGACTCGATGCCAACGGAAAGTACTCCCTCGCATGGATCAAGCTCTGGGTTGAAAGCTACAACGCAGTCTCCGACGACGGACCCATCTGCAACAACCTCGTCCAGGCTTCTGCCACCGACCAGTTCGGTCTTCTTGTCTACTCGAAGCTCCGCTCCGTCCAGGAGTCCGCTTCCGTTTCCAAGAACAACATCAAGATCGCCGCATACCAGGACGGTTACAAGGGAATCGGCGGATACGGCTACTGCCACTACATGTTCGTTCCCGACAACAGCCCGCTTCCGTGGACAGCCTGCGCCTTCATCGCCTACATCACTGAGTTCGTAGACGGATTCAGCGCATGGGGAAAGGACATCGGAGGATATTCGTCCAACCCGCAGCTCGCTGCTGACAACGAGGCCAAGTACAACCACTCCACCGGCGGCGACACAGCCGAAGGCGGACCCTTCCCGGCACTCAACGACCGCGGTTACGACTGGTGGGTCAGCGCCGAGGGCGGACAGCTCGTTCTCGAGGATCCCGAGTACTGCGCATCCGTTGCGTTCACAGTCGGTTCCTGGATCGAGATGCTCACGAAGTACAGCGGAAAGTAATTTCCCCAAGTACAACGAATTGCGGCGTTTCCGGCTTTTTGCGGCCGGGAACGCCGTTTACCTTTCACACACTTTCTGGAGAGAACACACATGAATGGAAATGCTCTCGCTGCAAGCAGGGGGACGCTGCTTTGGAACAGGTTCAAGACCTTCCTTTCCAAGCCGTACAACGTCATCCTCCTGTTGCTCGGAATCCTGGTCACGTTCACGACGATAGCCCCGATCATCGCCATCGTCCGTGACACGTTGATGATACATGCGGGCACGATCGACGCCCACCTCACCAAGAGGACCAGCGGATTCACATTCGTCAACTACATCGACCTTTTCACCAGCAGGCTCGCAAAGACGAACCTCTGGACACCGCTCCTCAACACGGTCCTTCTGGCTGTCGGGACATGCATCGTCTCCATCCTGTTCGGAGGAATCGTGGCCTTCCTCGTCACAAGGACGAACATGGCCTGGAGGAAATACATAAGTTCGATCTTCATCTTCCCGTACATCATGCCCCAGTGGACCCTGGCCGTCGTCTGGCAGAACCTGTTCAACTCGAACAAGATCACCGGCACCGCGGACGGACTTCTGGCATCGCTGTTCGGAATTAACATGCCAATCTGGTGGTGCAAGGGTCTGTTCCCGTCCCTGGTGGTCCTGGGACTGCACTACGCACCGTTCGCATATATACTGATAGGCGGAATCTTCAAGAACATGGACGCCAACCTCGAGGAGGCAGCGACCATCCTCGACACGCCCAAGCACAAGATCATGTTCAGGATCACGCTGCCCATGATCAAGCCCGCCATCCTCTCGACGGTCCTCCTGGTGTTCGGAAGCGCCATGGGATCCTATCCGGTACCGCACTATCTGGGCCTGAGCACCCTGTCCACGAGATACTTCGAGATGAACGCCAAGTACACCGGCGAGGCCAGCATCCTGGCCATCATCATGATGCTGTTCGGCGTGGCGATCATGCTGCTCAACCAGATCTCGCTCACAAGCCGCAAGAACTACACCACGGTTACCGGAAAGAGCGGTCAGATCTCGAAGATAAATCTCGGCAAGGCCGGTAAATACGTAATCGCTGTCATCCTTGTCGTCGTCACGTTCTTCACCAGCATCTTCCCGATCATCTCCTTCGCCTTCGAGACGTTCCTGCCCAACCCGGGAGACTATTCGTTCCTGTATACGGGCGATGCCAGCAACCTCACCACGAAGTGGTGGCTGACCAAGGAGAACATCACCGAGAACGGAATGTACGGACAGCAGGGAATGCTGTTCAACCCGATGATCTGGAGAGCCTTCGGAGGAACGCTGCTCGTCGCCATAGCCTGTTCGATGTTCGCCGGAACGATCGGAACCCTGATCGGCTACGCCGTCTCCAAGAACAGGCGCAGCAAGTGGGCCAACTACGTGAACAGCATGGCGTTCCTGCCGTACCTCATGCCGTCGGTCGCCGTCGGCGTCGCGTTCTTCGTACTGTTCTCGGGTGAGAAGCTGAACCTGTACAACACCTACACGATCCTCATCATAGTCGGTACGGTCAAGTACATCCCCTTCGCATCCAGGAGCGCGCTGAACTCGATGCTCCAGCTTTCCGGCGAGATCGAGGAGGCAGCCATCATCCAGAACATCCCCTGGTTCAAGAGGATGACAAGGATAATAATCCCGATCCAGAAGACATCGATCATCAGCGGATACCTTCTTCCGTTCATGACCTGTCTCAGGGAGCTGAGCCTCTTCATGCTCCTCTGCGTTCAGGGATTCATCCTGTCCACGACGCTCGACTACTTCGATGAGATGGGTCTCTACGCTTTCTCAAGCGGAATCAACCTGATCCTCATCGTTACCATCCTCATCTTCAACACACTTGTAAACAAAGCCACAGGCGCAAGCCTTGACAGCGGAATAGGAGGCTGACAATGCCCGAAATCAAACTTGAACACATCAACAAACGTTGGAATAAATTCTATGCGGTTGATGACCTCAACCTCACCATCGAGAACAACGCATTCGTGACCCTCCTGGGTCCCTCGGGCTGCGGAAAGACCACGACCCTGAGAATGATCGCAGGTCTGGAGACCCCGACCGACGGAAAGATCACCATCGGCGACCGCGTCGTCTTCGACAGCAAGATGGGCATCAACATCCCGGCCAACAAGAGAAAGGTCGGATTCCTGTTCCAGAACTACGCCCTCTGGCCGAACATGACCGTCTACCAGAACATCTCCTTCGGTCTGACGAACATCAAGGACGAGCTCCCGAAGATCGACTTCGAGGCCCTGAACAACGCCAGGATGGCGGAGATCCTCTCCAGACCCGCCGATGTGGTGAAGGTCCTCGAGGAGTGCCGCGACAAGAAGGGCAAGATCGACCAGACCCGCGCCGTCCTGAAGCTCATCGACGCCTACACGATCTCGCAGTACACCGCGAAGAAGCTCATGGCCTACGATTTCTCGAAGAAGGACTTCAGCGCCGAGATCGCAGACCTCAAGGCCAAGGCCGAGGCTTCGAAGAAGCAGAACAACCTGAACGACAAATTCGAGTTCACCGAGAACGGAAAGGCCGTGGTCTCCGAGCGCAGGCTCACCAAGGAGGAGATCGACCTCGCAGTAAGGCGCGTCTCCAGGATCGTCAAGATCGGAATGTTCATGGACCGCTATCCCGCGGAGCTCTCCGGCGGACAGCAGCAGAGAGTCGCCATCGCAAGGACACTGGCTCCGGAGCCGAGCGTCCTGTTCATGGACGAGCCTCTCTCCAACCTTGACGCAAAGCTCCGTCTTGAAATGAGATACGAGCTTCAGAGACTTCACGTCGAGACCGGTTCGACCTTCGTCTACGTCACCCACGACCAGATGGAGGCCATGACCCTCGCCACAAGGATCTGCCTGATCAACAACGGCGTCCTGCAGCAGTACGACGCTCCGCTGGATGTCTACTCCAGACCCAACAACCTGTTCGTCGCCGACTTCGTCGGCAACCCCTCGGTCAACTTCATCGACGCCAAGGGAAGCCAGAACGCTGACGGAGACCTCGAGTTCGAGATCCTGGGCGGCGTGAAGGCAAGGTTCGTCCCTGAGAAGAAGCTCTCGGTTGCAGACTGGTTCGCCGGCCGCGATGCCGAGGAGAAGGCAGCCGCCGAGGAACTCGCCAAGAAGGCTTCGGTCAAGGGTTATGTCGAGAAGGGCAACAAGGACGAGACCTTCCGCTACCATATCGCCAAGGTCGAGGAGGAAGACGACTCGCTCAAGGAAGACCCTGTTCTCACCAACGAGGACTTCGTTCTCGGCGTCAGACCCGAGTTCATCGACATCTCGTCGTCCTCGGCTCTGACCGGAGAGATCTACGGAGCCATGCCCACCGGTATGGAGTCCACGATCAAGATCGCCGTCAACGGATTCCTTCTCACCGGAGTCGTTTTCGGAAGCACGCTCTACAGACTCGGAACCAAGGTCAATGTCGGTTTCGGCGGAGACAAGATCATGCTCTTCGACCGCAGGAGCGGAAAGTGCATCTGCCTGGGAAGGCTGGAGATCTGCTGAGAAGCTGACTGATCCGAGAAGAGCCTTTGCGGTCTGAGTCGTTCGACCGGGGCAAGGCTGAGACACCCGCTGCGGGATTCTGCGGCGGGTGTTTTTTTATTGGGTCTTGTTGCGGTTCTCCTACGGTCGACCGGTCCGACTCTCCGACAGTTGGACTCTTAGGGGTTTTGAGCCTCATTTCTTTCTGGCGCTCCCGCGCTCGACCGCTCTCACGCTCCGACGCTCCTGCGCTCAGGGTGTTTTTAAAAGTTAAATCATTATATTGTAATAAATTGCTCTTTTGAAGAGTGACGCTCCTGCACTCCTGCGCTCCCGCGCTCATGGTATTTGGTGGGGAGCGTAGGAGCGTCAGAGCGCAGGAGCGCGGTTGTTAAAAAAAATAAATCATTATCATATAACAAATTGTCTTTTAATAAAGTGCGGAGCGCGAGAGCGCGGGAGCGTGGGAGCGGTCAAGCGCAGGAGCGATTTTTCAGAAAAGTCCTGATTTTCATCAATGAAAACGTTTTTTCCGCTGTATAGTCCGGTATCCCGTCATCAGGAGGTAAGACTATGGATAGAAAACCGGGAATCGGCAAACGTGGGAACATCGACAGGAACGTGAAGGTCTTCCATGTGGTCCAGAGGACTACCATGAAGCTTCCGTTGTTCGAATCGGACAAGGTTTTCAATTACTGGCAGGCTCATCTCAAAGCCCTGGCCCTGGAGCATAACGTGGTGCTGCTGTGTTATGTTCTCATGTCGAACCATTATCACGTTCTCCTTTATTCGGAGGACATCGGGAATGTCCAGCTCCTGTTCCGGAAGCTGAACACGGGATTCTGCCAGTTCATCTGGACGAATGTGATCAAAGGGACGGAGACGGAGAGGTTGTTTTCGGAGGAGTTTCCGTACAGGCTGTTCAGCTCGTCGGCGAGGCTGTTTCCGGTGGAAGGGACGGTGCCGCTGTTCATCGACACGAAGTACCTGTTCGAGAATCCGAAGCACCACAACAGCAAGAACCAGGGGCTGTATTATCCGCACTCGAATTTCATGACGTTGTACAAGGGCGGGTTCTCGAAGAAGGACCTGCAGCTGTTCTTCAACCTGTACGGGATGTATCCCGGGCCGGCGATGAAGCTGGTGATGAAGCCGGCGACGGAGTTCAGGGAGGTTCTGAAGGGAACTGCCAGGATGCTGGACCCGGTGAAGGAGAACCTGGTGTTCTTCCACGATCCGGATAAGGGTGTGGCGGAAACCCCGGAGAGAATCAGGGAAAACTATATGAAGTTCGATATTAATTAAATATATAATAAATATTGTTTATGTATTGTAATAATATTGAAATTATACAGACTAAATAGGAATTATACGCTTTTTATACAATTATTTCTAAAAACTATATAGAAATTATTTGGCGGATATGTTTGCCCAGGACATCTTTCCGGCATTGCCCAGAAATGTGATTTATTGTAACATTTACAAGAAAAATTATATTTCAAGTGTAGATGAGGAATCATTTACCGGGGAGTTGTGATGAACGCCATTGAACTCAGCAAGACCTATGATCCCAAGGGTTTTGAGGAACGGATTTATGCCCAGTGGGTTGAGGACGGCAATTTCAAGCCGGCGGACTGCGAAGGAAAGCCGTTTGTCATTGTTATGCCGCCACCGAACGTCACCGGCATCCTCCACATGGGACATGCGCTGAACAACTCCCTCCAGGACATCCTGACCAGATACTACCGTATGACGGGCCGGCCCACCCTCTGGCTGCCGGGAACCGACCATGCCGGTATCGCCACGCAGAACGTCGTCGAGCGTCTGCTGGCCAAGGAAGGCCTGCGCCGTCAGGACCTGGGCCGCGAGAAGTTCGTAGAGAGGACCTGGCAGGTCAAGGAAAAGCACCACGACATCATCGTCAACCAGCTGAAGACGATCGGTGCCTCATGCGACTGGTCGCGTGAGCGCTTCACCATGGACGAGGGTCTTTCGAAGGCCGTGCGCGAGACGTTCGTGTCGCTTTACGAGCGCGGTCTGATCTACAAGGGCCTTTATCTGGTCAATTACTGCCCGCATTGCGGCACGGCTCTGGCCGATGACGAGGTCGAGCACCAGGAGGATACTGGCCATCTGTTCGATGTCAGGTATCCGTTCGCCGACGGAAGCGGCTACATCACGGTCGCTACGACGAGGCCGGAGACCATGTTCGGAGACCAGG
>JAGABK010000039.1 GCA_017614625.1 Spirochaetales bacterium | reverse complement strand
CGGGATCCAGGGCCGAGACTATTGCCTGAAGCTCCGAAAGGCACTTCGGGTCTGCGCCCATCTGCTCCAGCATGGCGTAGGTCTCCTCCGTGTCTCCTTCGAGGATGCACAGCTTTGCGAGCTTCATGAAGGCCGCTGCGCTCTGTCTGTTCTCACGCGCCGCCTTCTCCAGTTCCGAGACATTGCGTGCGGAAAGGGCCGCGACCGCCTGGCTTCTGAGGGAAGCCGGGATATCCTTGAGAAAACCCTCGACTATGCCAAGGTGCGCAACGGCAAGCACCGAATCCGGCGAGATGAGCGAAAGGCTCTTCTGGGCCAGAAGAGATACCTCGGCAAGCTCGGTGACGGAGACATCGCCTATGCACTCGAGGCCCGCCTGCATGATCTCGCGGAAAGTGCCTGATTTGTCGGAGACGCGGTAGACGTTCTCGTCATAGCAGATGCGCGAGACTCCGCCGCGCACGTCCTTGGTGCTCCTGACAATCGAGAGCGTCACGTCCGGCTTGAGGGCCATGAGCTTTCCGTTTGTGTCGGTGAACGTGATTATGTCGGCCGAAGTAAGGAAGTCCTTGTTTCCGGCATAGAAATCGTATTCCTCGAACCGTCTCATCTTGTACGAGCGGTAGCCGTAGGAATAATAGAGGGTGCACAGGGCCTGTATGACCTGCTCCTCACCCCTGAAGACCTTGTTGTCACTCATCTTTGTCCTCCCCCTTGAGGCGGGAAATGACCGTGCGGTATCCGCCGTCACCGTAGACAAGGCAGCGGTTGACCCTCGAGATCGTGGCCGAGGATACGCTCGTAGCCTTGGAGATCTCCTGGTAGTTCTTTCCCTCTGCCAGAAGGAACGCCACCTGGAGCCTCTGAGAAAGGTCCTGGAACTCCTTTATGGTGCAGACATCCTCGAAGAACGACCTGCACTCCTCCCGGGTCTTCAGCGCGAGCACGGCGGAATAGAACTGTCCGGCCAGCGCGGCGTCTGTCTTGTCCATCTGATCCTCCTTGCGGTTTATCGTGCTATCACATTAGCACTTTAGCGCACTAAAGTAAAGAGGTCGGACGATTTTTCTGAAAACACTGTATCTCTGCTTATTTCTGCGAATCCAGCCAGCTGTCCAGGAACCACTCGGCCAGTGAGCCGGGCTTGATGTTGGCCCTGGCCTCCTCGAAGGTGAACCATGAGCAGGAGTCGATCTCCCAGTTGGGCTTCAAGGCCGAGGCGTCCTCGACGTAGACGGTCCAGTTCAGCATGAGGGTGTTGCTGCGCTCGAAGTACTTGCTGCGGTTGAAGGAGATCTCCCTGGCGACCATTCCGGTCTCCTCCATGACCTCGCGGCGCACGGTGTTCTCGGCGTCCTCTCCGCGGTTGACGTAGCCGGCAACCAGGGCATACCAGTCCCTGCCGTACTGCTTTATCAGGAGGATCTTCTTCTCCTTCGGGTCGACGACGATCATGCTGCAGGCGGTGTTGAATACGGGGAAATGGTCCTCCTTGCACCTGGGACAGTACTGTACGGTTCCCTCTCCCTCGAGCTCCCTAGTCTCGAAAAGCGTGCCGCACTTGGTGCAGTATCTCTCGTTTTCATTGATGTATGCCATTTCCGCCTCCGACGGCTTTGGATTATACCACCAAAGGACGCTCTTGCACATCTGACGGATGCGAAAGAAGATAGGCATAAAACCTTACACCTGTAAAACTAACGTTAAGTTTCACGGTGTAACATATTTTATTGCAAAACAAAGACTTATGTTATAAAAACCACTTGAACAAAAACTGAAATATCAGTAGATTTTCTCACGTGAGAACGAAAATCCGACGGAAAAACGAATTGAAGGCCTGGCTTTTTCTCCTGCCGGCCCTGCTCCTGGCCGCCCTTTTCTGGTGGTATCCGGCGCTGACGGGCTTCGTCCAGTCGTTCCTCACCGTAAACCGCAACGGGGATGTCACCGGCTTCGCGGGACTTTCCAACTTCAGGCTGCTTTTCTCCGACAAGGCTTTTCTCAACAGCCTCAGGGTCACGCTGACCTTCGTGCTCCTCTTCGTTCCGGCCAACACCTTCCTGACGCTTCTTGCCGCGTCCATGACACGGCGCAAGAACCGCTTCTCCTCGATTCCCGAGTACGTGTTCTTCGCCCCCGTGGCCGTCTCGCTTTCGGCCTACAGCCTCCTGATGAGGGAGCTCTTCCGGGGAAGCGCCTCTGTCATAAACAGGCTCACAGGCCTTTCCGGCGGATGGATCACGACCCCGGCCGGAGCCATGGCCACGCTGGTGATCCTGGGAATCTTTCTGGACTTCGGACTTGACTACATCCTCCTGATGAGCGCCTTCAGGAGCATCGACAGGAACGTGGTGGAGGCCGCGCGCATGGACGGAGCCGGCGGATGGAGGCTGTTCTTCCACATCGAGCTTCCCATGATCAAGGAGACGGTGATGGTCACCGTGTTCCTGGCCCTCAAGGACGCGCTTCTGATTTCGGCGCCGATCATAATCCTGACCGAGGGCGGACCGTTCAGAAGCACAGAGACTGTCATGTTCTACTACTACATAGAGGCCTTCAAGAGCGGAAACAGGGCCGTGCAGAACGCCCTTTCGGCCCTGGTCCTAACCCTGGCGGCGATCGCCATGGTCATCTACACCAACACCAGGAGGAAGAGACCATGGGACCGGTGAGAAGGCCTTTCGACACTTTCAAGTTCATCCTCAGGAAGGTCGTGCTGGCGATCCTGGCCCTGGTCATCGCCTTCCCGATCCTCTACATGTTCTCGTCCTCGCTGTTCAGCGCGAGGGATTTCGGGAACCTGGCCCTGCTGCCTTCAAGTCCCAGATGGAGCAACTACACCAGGGTCTTCGCGCTCAGGGACTTCGGCATCCAGCTGGTCAACTCCATCGGCACGGCCCTTCTCGCCGCCGCCATCAGGACCACGGTGATAATCCTTGCCGCCTTCGCTCTGACGCACCTGAACTTCAGAGGCCGGGGCCTCGTGCTCTCGCTTCTTGTCATGACGCTGTTCGTGCCGCAGGAGGCCATCCTGTACCAGAACTACAGGACCGTGGCCACGCTGGGCCTTCTTGACAGCTGGGCGGGAATCATCGCCACGAGCCTTTTCTCGGCGGCCCAGATGCTGCTTCTCATGGGCTCGTTCATAGCAGTGGGAAGGGATCCGTACGACGCGGCTCGCATGGACGGGGCAACCGACATCCGCTACATCAGGTCGGTCCTGATCCCGCTGAGCACGCCGGCGATCCTGACGGTGCTGGTGCAGACGCTGATCACGGTCTTCAACGGCTACCTGTGGCCTCTTCTGGTCACCAACCGTCCCAGGACGAGGACCATACAGACAGGACTGACGATGCTGGGCTTCGCCGAGTCAGGAGAGACCGGAGCCCAGATGGCGGCCATCGTGGTCATCACGCTGCCGTTTTTGATCCTGCTCGCATTCGCGAAGAAGAAGATAGAAAACGCGCTCATAAGGAAATGAGGGGGTATCTGATATGAAGAAAGCAATCATCGCAGCACTTCTGGTACTGTTTTGCATCGCATCGGCGTTCGCCGCGTCATCGGCCGAATCCAAGGGAACCGAGACCGTGACCGTATGGCACTCGGCGCAGGGAGCCGCCAAGGATGTGTTCGAGGACATCGCGCGCACCTTCAACGAGACGGTCGGCAAGGAGAAAGGCATCTGCATCGACGCCATCTACCAAGGCAAGGCCAACGACGTGCTGACGAAGGTCAACGCCGCCATGGGCACCGGAACGCTGGCGGACATAGCCATGATGGACGCAACGGCGGCCACCGACATGAACCACAGCAGCGCCCTGGTGACAATCGACAGGCTCGGAATCGACACCTCCGACATCCTGGACTGCGGAATCTCCTCCTACACCTCCGAGAACGGGCTCCTGGCGCTGCCCTTCAACGCCTCGGCCCTGCTCTACTACTACAACAAGACCATCTACGACGCGGCGGGAGTCAGCGCCCCTGCCTCGCTGGACGAGATGGCAGCCATAGCCCCGAAGACTGCCTCCGACTGCCGCGTGGCCTTCGCAGGCGTTCCCGCGACGTTCGAGCTGAGCACCTTCATCGGCGCGCAGAACGGCCTGAGCTACATGGTTGACAACAGAAACGGCCATGACGGCGGAGCCACGAAGACCCTCTTCGACACCGAGGGCACCTACAAGGCCTTCCTCGAGAAGTGGAAGAAGCTCTTCGACACGGGAGTCTGCTCGGCAATCTCATCAGGCGTCACGGCGGAGTTCACAAGCGGCAGAGCGGCGGCCATGCTGGCATCCTCGAGCAACCTCGCCTCCGTCATCTCGGCGGTTGACGGCCGGTTCGAGGTGGGCGTGGCCCGCGTTCCCGTGGTCAACGGGAAGGCCACGGGCGGCACGGTCATCTCAGGCGGAGCTCTTTTCGCCTTCAAAGACAGCGAGGCCGTGAAGACGGTCCTCGAGTATCTCGTCTCTCCCGAGGTCCAGGCCGTCTGGTCCGAGGGCACGGGCTATGTTCCGGTGAGCAAGAAGGCTTATGAGACCGAGTCCTACAAGGCCTTCCTCGAGAAGAACCCGCTGTACAAAGTCGCTTCGGACGCCCTGCTGGATTCCAATCCGGGCCTTGCCAACGTCTGGGTGCCGTCTGCCTACTCGATCTACTACTCCTTCCAGGCCAACATCGTGGATGTGCTGAACGGCAAGGACATCGACACGGCTGTAAAAGAAATGGCTGCAACCGTCAATGATGCGATTGCAGCCTATAAAGCTCAGAACAACTGATTGATCAGACCTTCGGCAGCTTTGCCAGCGATGCGGCGATGTCCTCGTCGGTGGGGATGCTGTCCGTCATGGTTCCGTCGTTGAAGCTCTTGTAAGCCGAAAGGTCGAAGTAGCCTGTTCCGGTGAGACCGAACAGGATGTCCTTGGTCTCTCCCGTCTCCTTGCACTTGAGGGCCTCGTCGATGGCGACCCTGATGGCGTGGCTGCTTTCCGGCGCCGGCAGGAGACCTTCTGTCCTTGCGAAGAACTCGGCTGCCTCGAAGACCTTGGACTGCTCGACCGAGACGGCCTCCATGTATCCGTCATCGTACAGCTGCGAGAGGATCGACGACATTCCGTGGAACCTCAGGCCGCCTGCGTGGTTGGGCGACGGCATGAACTGGCTTCCCAGGGTGTACATCTTGGCCAGCGGGCAGACATAGCCGGTGTCGCAGAAGTCGTAGGCGTACTTGCCGCGGGTGAACGACGGGCAGGATGCCGGCTCGACTGCGATGATACGGTAGTCGGCCTCTCCGCGCAGCTTCTCGCCCATGAACGGGGCGATCAGTCCGCCGAGGTTCGATCCGCCGCCTGCGCATCCGATGATGATGTCCGGCTTGACCCCGTACTTGTCCAGGGCCGCCTTGGCCTCAAGACCTATTACCGACTGGTGCAGGAGGACCTGGTTCAGGACCGAGCCCAGCACGTATCTGTATCCCTCATGGGTCACTGCGTATTCGACCGCCTCGCTTATGGCGCATCCCAGCGATCCGTTGGTTCCCGGAAAGGCCTCGAGGATCCTCTTTCCGACCTCGGTGGTGTTCGACGGCGACGGCGTCACATCGGCTCCGTAGGTCCTCATGACCTCGCGCCGTCCGGGCTTCTGCTCGTAGCTGACCTTTACCATGTAGACCTTGCAGTCAAGTCCCAGATACGCGCAGCTCATCGAGAGGGCCGTTCCCCACTGTCCTGCACCGGTCTCGGTGGTGACTCCCTTCAGGCCCTGCTTCTTGGCGTAGTATGCCTGGGCGATGGCCGAATTGAGCTTGTGGCTTCCCGAGGTGTTGTTTCCCTCGAACTTGTAGTAGATGTGTGCCGGGGTTCCCAGCGCTTCCTCAAGGCAGTAGGCCCTGACGACCGGCGACGGGCGGTACATCTTGTAGAAGTCCTGGATTTCCTTGGGGATCTCGACGAAGCGGGTGTCGTTGTCCAGCTCCTGCTGCACAAGTTCCTTGCAGAAGACTCCCTCCAGCTCCTCAGCCGTCATGGGCTTGAGCGTTCCGGGGTTGAGAAGCGGTGCCGG
>JAGABK010000038.1 GCA_017614625.1 Spirochaetales bacterium | reverse complement strand
TAAGCAAAACCTACCGGTGGCGAAAGCAGCGTAGAAACAAACGTGTTAACATTCCCTTTATGATGCTTTATATTATCCGCAATGTACCAACAATATGAAAGCTCATCCCTTCTGGAGGATTCTGAGACGCTCTGGTGTGCCCCTGAAAACCAACAAGATTTTCTTGTCAGGGCTTATTGAAAGCAAGCTTCTTCGGAGAGTTGGGAAATTAAACAGATAATCATGAAAAATTGGAACAACGCTGTCTCAAAGAGACTGATTGAGAGCAAGGATATTTGTGGCTGTAGAGAAGTCGGTCATACCATAAAGCTTTTCGGCCCGCATCCATGATTGGTGCGAGCCGAAAATCATATCAGCAACCACTATTACTCTATTTCAGCTTGAAGGTGTACTTAAGTCCAAAGTTGAAGCAACGGAACGGGCTTATCTGTGCACTGCTGATACATGATGCATAATCGTGTTTCTGCTTACCGTTCTCTGTTCTGAAAGTAACTATATCCTTATTGCCTATGGGACTGCCCTGATTGAGGGAATAGTCCATGAAAAATGTCAGGATAGACTCACGCTTGCGCATGGAATAGAAACGAATGCCCATTTCTGCTGTGGCCATAACCCAAAAAGGGATTACCAGCTCATCGTGGTCTATGGATGACGTATAGTCGGCAAGCTCGCCACAGTCAAGACTTGGGTCGTCAACAATGGCTGTACCTCCTGTTGATGACCGATAGGCCTCGGCATGGATGCCACGATAGGCATACTTGCCGCTACGCAAGATGGGCAACGCTGCCTTGACGCCCAGACCGGCATAGAGCAAATCGTTTTGCCAGGTGACCATGACGGGAATCTCTGCCTGAAGATACTGATAACGTTCTTCCACATACTTGGCAACACGTTTATAATCCAGGTCAAAGCCAAATGTGTCGTACTGTTCCTTTGTGTCCAGAACCAAATTGGAACTCTCGTAGGTTGTAAGTCCATAAGCAAGTCCCACGCCTACACGCACTCCCATATGCTCATTGAAACGATGGGAATAGTTGAATTCCAAAGCAGGGCGAAAGCCGGCATGGAACCCCTCGGAAATATCTTTCTCTGACATATCGTATGTGGTACCTCCAAAAGAGACACTGAAGCCAAAGGGTTGCATATTCAACTTGTCAGCAGCACGACGTGACTCGAAAGAGCGGATTTCCTTCTCTGTCAATCTGTAGTTTCCTGGTGAAGTATGTATTTCAACCGTCACTCCGTCGCTTTTTCTGGACAACATGTCGAGGGTGCTTTTGTCAACATAACCGTCTATCAGAATTATTGTTTTCTTCGCCTTGCCTATTATGCCCTCAATGCAACTTGTCGCATCCCACATCTGTCCTTTGAATAATAATCGATTGTCTTTTTCGTCATATCTATCTTCCAGTTTTTCAATTCTGGAAACAAGCTGTTCCTGGGTATTGTCAATTCTGTTCACGACACTAACAAGATCAAGATAATTCTCTTTTGTCACAGCAACACGGGACGCATCTATTGCATAGCCTTTCAGCATGAATTGTCTGAGAATCCGGTTTGCCCATTGTCTGAATACAATACCTCTCCGGGATTTCAATCGGAAACCGACAGAAATAATCATATCCAGATTGTATATCCGGATTTTTCTGGACACAGTACGATTTCCTTCATTTTGAACTGTCAAGATTTCCTTTACAGTTCCGTAATCCAGTTCACCTTCCCGTAATATGTTTGAAATATGCAAGCTTATATTCTGCTTAGTTGAATCAAACAAAACGGCTAGTTGTTCCTGAGATAACCATACAGTTTCCTCTGAAGGACTGACGTTTACTTCGAGTTCAAATCCGCCGTCTGTGAACTTGACAATGTCATATTTGCTGAATTCTTTATCCATACATAAATTATAGCATGAATCATACGTATTTGTTAAGTATTATTTTAAGTATTTTTCCAAGCCCTTAATAATCCGAGCCGGAGATCCGGAATCCCAGCTTAGCCAGTTCGAAGCGGATCTCGTCTTCAGTCTTTGCCCTGCCCTTTTTCACAACCAGAGCCCTGGCCTGTTCCATGAGCTGTGAAGTGTATTCTCCGGTGTAGATTTCGGAAACAACCTGCTCCGACGTTTCCTTGTCGGCGCCCTTTGCGGCCAGACGGCGCAGCATCAGGGCCTTTCCCTCCGGGTGCCTGCGGTTGGAGGAGCGGACGAAGGAGCGGACATAGCGCTCCTCGCTCAAGGAGCCGTCATCCTCAAGGGAATCCAGAACGGACCCGATCTCGGCAGCCCCGTATCCCTTGGTCCTGAGCTTCAGCTCCAGCTCGCGCCTGTTGTGCTCCCTGATTCCCAGATACACGAGCGCCTGGTCGAGACATGTTCTGGAAACAGAAGAGCCACCCTTCTTACCGGATGGCTCTTTCCTCGGATTGTCAATATCCATAACTTCTTCCGAAGTTTTCTCCAGTCCGCCGGAAGACTGCGATGAGATGAGAAGACAGTGCTCTGTGCACGGCTTCGAATCGAAGCGCAGAAATTCCGGATGGAATGGAAAAACTTATCTCTTGGAGAACTGGAACTTGCGGCGTGCTCCGCGCTGACCGTACTTCTTTCTCTCGACCATTCTCGGGTCTCTGGTGAGGAAGCCGTTGGCGTGGAGGGCGGGCTTGTTGGCCTCGTTCTCTGCGACGAGGGCGCGGGCGATGCCGTGGCGGCATGCACCGGCCTGGCCGGAAGGACCACCGCCTGCGACGGTGATGACGATGTCGAACTTGCCTTCGTTGTCAGTAGCCATGAGGGGCTGCCTGACCTGGAAGACACAGAGAGGATCGCTGAAATACTCTTCGACGTCTCTTCCGTTGACTGTGATCTTTCCGCTGCCTTCGCGGAGGTAAACACGTGCGACTGCTGTCTTTCTGCGTCCGGTACCCTGACCGAGATTGATGTTCTTTTCTTCTGTCTTAGCCATATTCGTACCTCTTAGATTTCAACCTGTACAGGCTTCTGTGCGGCGTGCGGATGCTTGGCGTCCGCGTAGACCTTCAGATTGGTGAAAAGCTTGCGTCCGAGAGGTCCTCTGGGAAGCATTCCCTTGATTGCATGCTCCATCGGGAAGGTGGGCTTGCGCACGATTGTCTGAGCGTAGTTCTCTTCCTTCAGTCCGCCTGCGTATCCGGAAACCCTGTAGTACATCTTGTCGTTCGCCTTGTTTCCAGAGAGGGCAGCCTTTGCAGCGTTGATGATGATGACATAGTCGCCCATGTCTTCGTTGGGGAGATATTCTGGTTTGTTCTTGCCACGGAGAATGTTTGCGGCGGCGACAGCGACACGTCCGAGCTCCTTGCCCTCTGCGTCGATGAGATACCACTTCTTCTCCATCGTCTGCGGCTTTACAATGATAGTCTTCATTTTACACACCTACGTAATGTATTTTTCATGCATGCCGACCGGGATTCGGGATGAGCGGTCCTTCCGTCCGGCGGCCCGTCTCCGTTTTTCTGCTGCGGTGGAACCCCGTGGGAAAGGGGTTGAGTCCCATGACGCATCGGAACGCCGGAGAGGCGCACGAAGTGAATAATATATTTCTGAGGCAGATTTTGTCTAGTACCCCGGAGCTTCTTTTCAGATTTTCTCGAAAGCGACCATGTTGCTTGCGAAAGTACCCGTTCTGCCGCTGTCGAATTTGACGTCCAGGACCTCGCGGCCTGCGAACATGCGCTTGCCCGTGACGGTGCCCTCGCCGTAGTTGTCGCTGCGGATCCTGTCTCCAACCTCGTAGACAACCGATCCGGGGACCTGGGCGGGCTTCTCCTCGTGGCCGTGCTTGATGAGCGTGGCCTTCTGCATATTCCTTATATTATACTTACCTACTTCAGAAGGCTTTGGACCGCGGCCCGAATCCTGCTCGTAATCCGACGAATGGGTGCGCTCCGTGTTGACATAGCCCGAAGAATACCGGCCCGGCGTTCCGCGGCTGGTGTAGCTGTTTCCGAATCCGTTGCCGTAGCCCGTGCGGTAGGAGGACCTGTCGCCCCTGTTGTCGAAGCGGAAGCCCGTCCCGTAGCGGGACTTCAGCCGCATGTCCGTCTCCTCGATATGCGACTCGTCTATCTCCTTGAGGAACATGCTGGGAGTCTCGGCCTGCATCTGGCCCCAGCGCAGTCTCGTGGAGGCGCAGAACATGTACAGCTCGTTCTTCGCGCGCGTCATGGCCACGTAGCAGATGCGACGTTCCTCCTCGATGTCCTCGGCCGTGCGCTCGTCCATGCGTCCTGGGAAGATCTCGTTCTCCATGCCCACCATGAAGACCCTGTCGTACTCAAGGCCCTTGGTGTTGTGCATGGTGATGAGGGTCACGCCCTCCTCGCTCTGTCCTTCGCTCTCACCGAGCGACGAGGCATCAAGAGACGCCAGCTCCAGGAAGCTGTTGATCCCTTCCTGGCCCTGTGCGAACTGCTCCATTGAGAGCATGTTCACCAGCTGCTCGATGTTCTCCACACGCCTGTTCTCGCGGACCTTCTCGTCGCGGTCGCGCCTGATGTAGTAGTCCAGGATGCCGAAATCGAGAAGCACTTCCTTCAGGAATCGGCCGTTCTCCATCTCGCCGAACAGTTTTCGGCACCTGTCGTAGGCGTCGGCGAACTGGGTGATTCCCTCGATCGCAGCTCCGCGGACTATCTTCTCCGAGATCGCCTTGCGGCAGGCCATGATCATGTCGCCGTGCACGGACTCGTCGTCCGCGGCGACGGAGATGAGCTTCTCTATGCTGACGTCACCGACTTTGCGCGCCGGCTTGTTGATCATCCTCTGGAAGGCCACGCTGTCGCGCGGGTTTGTCAGAAGCGAGATCATGGCTATGCAGTCGCGGATCTCCTCCCTGTCGTAGAACCTGAGCGACCCCACGATGTGGTACGGGATGTTGTTTATCATCAGACGGTCCTCGAAATCCTTGGACTGCGAGTTGGTGCGGTAAAGTATGGCCGAATGCGAATAGGCCTCGGGGTCCCTCTGGCGGGCCTGCTTGAGCATGGTCACCACCTGCTGGGCCTCGTCCAGACCGTTGTCCACATAGAAGACTGCCGGAAGAAGGCCTCCCCTGCGTGTGGCCGCGAGGTCCTTCTGGGCGCGGGTCTTGTTGTACGAGATGACATCTGCTGCAGCGCTCAGGATGGCCTGGGTGCAGCGGTAGTTCTTTCCGAGCACGACCTTCTTCGTTCCGGGGAAGGCCTTGGGGAAGTCCAGGATGTTCTTGACCTCGGCTCCGCGGAAGCGGTAGATGCTCTGGTCGTCGTCACCCACGGCGCACAGGAAGGTCTGCGGGCCTGTGATCTGCTTCAGAAGAAGGAACTGGGCCTTGTTGGAGTCCTGGTACTCGTCCACGAGGATCATGCGGAACCTCTGGTGGATGCGCTCCCTGATCTCGGGGTTCCTGTCCAGAAGCTCGATTGACTTGATTATCATGTCGGCGAAATCCACGTTCCCGGTGCGGGCGAGGCACTCCTGGTACTTGCGGTAGTACTTTATGAGCTTGTCGTCCAGCGGGTTGGGCTTCTCCATACGGTCCTTGATGACGGAGATCTTCTTGCAGTAGGCTGCGATCTCCTTCTTGTTGTCGTCCGGGAAGGCCTGGCACAGCAGGGCCACGCTGTCGTCCTCGTCGTAGATCTTGAAATCCGGTCCCAGTCCCACGAGGCTGCCGTATCTGCGAAGGAGCCACACGCCGAACGAATGGAACGTGCGGATCATCACCCGCGAGCCCTCGTCGCCTACCATGGCCATGACGCGGTCCTGCATCTCGCGGCAGGCCTTGTTGGTGAAGGTCACCGCCAGGATGTTGTACGGGTCGACCTTCAGCTGGTCGATGGCGTACGCGATCTTGGTCGTGATTACGCGCGTCTTTCCGCTTCCCGCTCCGGCGAAGACCAGAAGGGAGCCCTCGTTTATCATCACCGCCTGACGCTGCTGCTCGTTGAGCTGGTCCAGCATCTCCTGCATGCTCATATGCGCACCGCCTCCAGGTCGATTCCGTTGACCTTCGTTATCCCGCATCTGTACACGTTTCCGGGAACCATTCCGCGTCCCATGACGACGGTCAGTCCGTCGACCTCGGGAGCCTGGGCCCAGATACGGCCTATGGCGAGGTCCTCGCCTTCGATGAGCTCTTCGATCAGGACGTCGTACTCCTTTCCGACGAACTGCTCCAGCCACTGTGCGGAAATCTCCTCCTGCAGCTTCTGCAGCTTCTTCTGCCTTGTCTTCGCGACCTTGGTCAGGGCCTTGTGGGTCTTCTCGTCGGTCAGGTCCCAGGCGAAGGTGCCTTCCTCCCGGGAATAGACGAAGGAGCCCATCCAGTTGAAGCGGTTGGCCTTCACGAAGTCATAGACCTGCGCGAAGTCATCGTCCGTCTCACCCGGGAAACCGAGCATTATGGTGGTGCGGATGACGCTTTCGGGAAGGGTCCTGCGGATGGATGAGACAAGCTCGGTGTATCTTGCGGCATCGCCTGCGCGCTTCATGTTGCGAAGCAGCGGGACGCTTGCGTGCTGGATGGGGATGTCGAAGTACGGGATGATCTTCGGGTTCGTGCGGATCATCTCGGGAAGCTCTGCGGGAAATGCGTCCGGATGGATGTACAGAAGGCGCACCCGGAAATCGCCCTCGATTGCGGTGATGTCCTTCAGAAGGTCCAGGAAGCGGCTCTTCCCGCAGGTGTCGGTTCCGTAGGCGGCCAGATCCTGAGCTATGAGGTTGATTTCGCGGATACCACGCGAAACCAGGTCGCGGGCCTCATCGAGGATGGTGTCGTATGGACGCGAGCGCAGAGGCCCCCTGATGATGGGGATGGCGCAGAAGCCGCATCTGTGGTTGCAGCCCTCGGAGATCTTCAGGTAGGCGCTTCCGGGGAAGTTGAGAAAGCGGGTCCTCATGTAGATGTCGTCCTCGGGGTCGGGGTATTCGGGGACGAGGAACTCGGTCTTTCCCCTGCGCTTCTTGGCGGCGATCTTCGACACGAAGCCGTTGATCTCGGAGAGGTCCCTGTTGCCGAAGATTCCGTCGGCCTCGGGAAGCTGGTCGCGCAGTTCCTGCCCGTAGCGCTGGGCAAGGCATCCGGAGAGGACCACGCGGGCCCTGGGATACTGGGATCTGAGTGAGAAGAATGTGTTTATCGACTCCTCGCGGGCGCTTTCGATGAAGCCGCAGGTATTGACGATTATGAGGGACGCCTGTGAGGCTTCCTCGGTAAGTACC
>JAGABK010000037.1 GCA_017614625.1 Spirochaetales bacterium | reverse complement strand
TCGCACCACATCGCACAGCGTCATGCCCTTTCTGTCCTTCAGCGTATTGACCAGCGGAAGCAGCTCCTCCGTTCCGGGGATTCCGGGATAGATGGTCCTGCAGTCGCTGCTTGAGAGCTTCTGCTCCCTTGTGAAGGCGCAGTGGTCGGTGGCTATGACCTGAACTTCCCCCGCCGCAACCGCAGATGCCAGCTCCTCGTTGTCCGCCTTCTCCCTCAGCGGGGGCGTCATAACGTAGAGCGGGCCGTCCGGGCCGTTCAGATAGCTTCTGTCCAGATAAAGGTAGGTCGGAGTAGTCTCGGCGTAGACTGACAGACCCTTCTTCCTGAGGTTCCTGATGGCATCCATGCCGCACCTGGATGAGACATGGACAACGTAGAGCGGACAGCCCGCCTCAAGGGCTATGGAGCCGAAATGCTCTATGGCCTTGCCCTCGGCCTCTGCCGGACGCAGAAGCGCATGGGACGCGGGAGAGAAATCGCCCTTCCAGTTGTCCGACAGCTCCTCGATCATGGGGTTGAACTCGCAGTGGGCGCACACCAGCATTCCCAGACGTTTTGCATTGGTGAACAGGTCCAGCAGATCATCCCTGTTTTCAATCAGATATCCGGTGTTCCTGTATGTAGTGAAGATCTTCAGGGTTTTCACTCCCTGCTTCTTCAGCTGTTCAAGCTGTTTCCCTATGGTACTGTCGTAGCTGTGGCCGTAGACGCCCTGATGCAGCGTGTAGTCTATCGCCATGCCGTCTCTCATCTCGTCAAGGCGGTACTGAAGGCTCTGTGTCAGGCTCATGCCGCGGTTGTGGTCGGCGAAGTCCACCACGGTGGTCACGCCGCCGAATGCAGCAAGACGCGAACCTTCGGGAAAGCTGTCGCAGGTCACCGTTCCGCGGCTGACAAGATGGTAGTGCGTGTGGGCGTCGATCATGCCCGGCATGACGGCAAGACCCGTTGCGTCGATGACCTTATCTGCCTTCGCGCAGATGTCCGGCGCCACCTTCGAAATCAGGCCGTCCTCTATGAGGATGTCGGCTTCTCGCGAGGACCTGTCATCGGTCACCAGACCGCCGCGGATCAGGATGCTGCTCATCTGCAGAACTCGGCCTCCAGGAAGTCGAGGTCCAGCTCGGGATAGAGCACAAACTTAGAAAGAAGCGCGTTCACGCGGCTCAGGGCCTCTTCCTTCACTGCAGGATCGGTGACGACTCTGCTCTTGCTCAGTGTTCCGGCGTTCTCGCCCTTGGTAATGAGAGCGGGCTTTGTATTCTTCAGGACCTTGCTGATGATTGCGGCAATCTCCTTCATCTCCCCGGGACCCATTCCCAGCGTCGTGACAGCAGGCGTTCCGATTCTCAGACCGCTGGTATACCACGGTCCGTTCTTGTCATACGGAAGTGAATTCCTGTTCAACGTGATTCCGCAGGCCGTCATGGCCTTCTCCGCCTGTCTTCCGTTGAGTCCGGAGTCGCTCAGATCCAGGAGCATGAGATGGTTCTCAGTCATGCCGGTGTGGAGCTTGAGACCCTCGTCCTTGAAAGCCTGGGCCAGGGCCTTGGCGTTCTCGGCGATGCGGCGCGCGTAGTCCGCGAACTCGGGAGACGAGGCCTCCTCGAGGGCCACGGCCTTGGCGGCCATGACGTGAGGAAGCGGTCCGCCTATGACGAGCGGGCAGCCCTGGTCAACCGAATCGGCGAACTTCTGGCGGCAGAGGATCATGCCACCGCGGGGGCCGCGGAGCGTCTTGTGCGTGGTTGTCGTGACGACATCGGCCCACTTGACCGGGTCGAAGTCGCCGGTGAAGACCTTTCCGGCCACGAGGCCTGCGAAGTGCGCCATGTCCACCATGAGAACTGCACCGCACTCGTCGGCAATCTCTCGCATGCGGCGGAAGTTGATTTTTCCGGGGTATGCAGAATAGCCGGACAGCAGGATCAGCGGTCTGACCTCGAGGGCCTGCTTCCTGATCTGCTCGTAGTCAAGAAGACCTGTCTCGCGGTCCACGGAATAGGACGAGACGCGGAACAGATGTCCCGAGATGTTCAGCCTGTAGCCGTGGGTGATGTGTCCGCCGCTGTAGTAGTCGATGGCAAGAAGCTTCTGGTTTCCGGTCTTCTCGCGCAGCATCACCCACTGCTCCTCGGTCAGGGCCGAAGGATGCTTGACGCCCAGCTCCTCGAGGGTCGGGACCTGCACCAGGGTGTTCAGAATCGCCCAGTAGGCGCACATGTTGGCGTCGGCTCCGCTGTGCGGCTGTACGTATGCGTGCTCGGCTCCGAAGACCTTGCAGGCCAGCTGGCAGGCGTAGTCCTCGACCGCGTCGACGTTCTCGCATCCGGCGTAGTAGCGGTGGTACGGGAAGCCTTCTGAATATTTGTCGGTGAGCAGGTTGCCCATGGCGAGATGGACAGCGGGGCTGCTGAAGTTCTCGCTGGCGATCAGCTTGAGGTGGCTCCTCTGGTTGTGGATCTCTCCTACTATCCTCGATGCGATGAGGGGGCTTCTCCTGGCAATTATCTCAAGTTCCGACACATAGGCGACCATGACGTCGTTGAAATCGTCGCGGTGGGCCTGGAGGTATCTGGTCAAAGGTGTGCTGTTGTTCATTTGCTATTCCTGCGGACCGTATATTCAAAGAAAAAGCCGTTTTCCGGCTTTTTCCAGTCAAAAATCAGTCGTGATGGCAGAAGACGATCATCTGTCTTTGTCTTTCCTGCGGGATATCACCTCGGCGGCG
>JAGABK010000036.1 GCA_017614625.1 Spirochaetales bacterium | reverse complement strand
GACTACTCCGGAAACCAGGCGGTCAAGGCCCTCAAGGACGAGGGCTACGAGGTCTCGCTTATAAATCCCAACCCCGCCACGGTCATGACGACCCCGGGAATCGCGGACCACATCTTTCTCGAACCGCTTACCACGGACTACGTGGAGAAGATCTTCCAGCAGGTCGGTCCTGATGCGATTCTGTCCACCATGGGCGGACAGACTGCGCTGAACCTGACCATGGAGCTCGAGAGCAAGGGCATCCTCGCCAAGTACGGTGTGAAGGTCATCGGAGCCTCGATCGACTCCATCAGGAAGGCCGAGGACAGGGGCGCGTTCAAGGACATCGTCACCTCAATCGGGCTGGAAAGCGCAAGAAGCCGGGTCGTGAAGACCCTGGAGGACGCCAAAGAGGCCCACAGGGAGATTCCGCTTCCGATAATCATCAGGCCTTCGTACACGCTGGGAGGCATGGGCGGCTCGATCGCCAACA
Source organism: Spirochaetales bacterium (assembly GCA_017614625.1). GTDB lineage: Bacteria > Spirochaetota > Spirochaetia > Sphaerochaetales > Sphaerochaetaceae > UBA9732. Next base: position 2,687 of record JAGABK010000036.1, on the reverse strand, counting down.
CGGAGGAGGAATACCTGCCGCTGGTGGAGCACGCGCTGGAGATCTCGCCGGCCCACGAGGCGCTGGTGGAGGAGTCGCTGATCGGCTGGAAGGAGTTCGAGATGGAGGTCATGCGCGACCGGATGGACAACGCGATCGTCGTCTGTTCCATCGAGAATGTGGACCCCATGGGCGTGCATACTGGCGACAGCATCACGATCGCACCGATCCAGACCCTCAGCGACAGGCAGTACCAGAAGATGAGGAACGCCTCCATCGAGATCCTCAGGGCCGTGGGCGTCGACTGCGGAGGATCGAACGTGCAGTTCGCCATGAAGCCCGATTCGGACAGGATGATCGTCATCGAGATGAACCCCAGGGTTTCCAGATCGTCTGCTCTGGCCTCAAAGGTCACGGGCTTCCCCATCGCAAGATGTTCGGCCAAGCTGGCCGTGGGATACACGCTGGACGAGGTCATGAACGAGATCACGGGCCAGAGCGTCTCCTGCTTCGAGCCGGCTCTGGACTACGTGGCGGTGAAGGTCCCGCGCTTCGAGCTGGAGAAGTTCCCGCTTCCGGCAAGCGCGCTCGGAACGCAGATGAGAAGCGTCGGCGAGGCGCTGGCCATAGGGCGCACCGCGCAGGAGGCCCTGAACAAGGGAATCCGCGCAAGCGAAAGGAAGATCGATGGCCTGATTCCGCTGGATAGATCAAAAAACGATGTCGATACCCTGCTCAAGTGCGCTCATCCGCTGAGACTTCTTGCTGCATACACGGTGCTTTCCGAGCAGCCCGACAGGGCCGCCATGGAGAAGAAGGCCCTTGAAATCGAGACTGTCACCGGCTTCGACCGCTTCTTCATAAACGCCCTGATCAACCAGGTGGAGCTGGACAGGGCAATAGCCGCAGGACTTGACGAGGATCTTCTTCGCAAGGCCAAGGCCGAGGGCATGTCTGACAACAGGATAGCCGCCCTCTGCGGAAAGACGGCCGACGAGATCGCCGCTTCCAGACGTAGGATCGGACTTCTTCCGTGTACGCATTTCGTGGACACATGCGCCGGAGAATTCGACGCCCTCACCCCCTACTGCTACACCACCTACGGCGAGGAGGACGAAGGCGAGCCCCTCGGAGAGAAGGCGGTCGTCATAGTTGCCTCCGGCCCCAACCGCATAGGTCAGGGTCTTGAGTTCGACACCTGCTGCACCCTCGCCTCCCTGGCCTTCAGGGCCCAGGGCCGCAAGACCATCATGGTCAACAGCAACCCGGAGACGGTCTCCACAGACTTCAACATCTCCGACAGACTTTACGTCAGCCCGCTGACGGCAGAGGAAGTGATCGGGATCATGGAGAAGGAAGGCACGCGCGATGTCGTGGTCCAGCTGGGCGGACAGACCCCGCTGAACATGGCCGACAAGCTCAAGGCCTGGGGCGCGAATATCATTGGAACCCCGCTTGAAGGCATTGACGCCACCGAGGACCGCGGACTGTTCTCCGAACTGGTGAAGAAGCTGGGCCTCAGGCAGCCGCGCAACCACATGGCCGGAACCGTGGAGGAAGTGTTCAGCTACTCGCACGACATCGGCTTCCCCGTCCTGCTCAGACCCTCGTTCGTCCTGGGCGGACGCAGCATGTTCATAGCCTATGACGACGACGGACTTTCGGAGTTCTTCGAGAAGGCCGGCGTGACGATCTCCCCGCAGGCTCCGGTCCTGGTGGACCAGTTCCTCGAGGACGCCTTCGAATACGACCTGGACGCCGTCTCCGACGGAAAGACCATCTACATAGGCGGAATCCTGCAACACATCGAGGCCGCAGGCATCCACTCGGGCGACAGCGCCTCGGTGTTCCCTCCCTACAAGAGCAAGCCGGAGATCCTGGACCAGATGAAGAGCTGGGCTCTCCGTCTGGCGCGCGAGATCCCGGTCCGCGGAATGATGAACATCCAGTTCGCCGAGAAGGACGGGCTTCTGTACATAATCGAGGTCAACCCGCGCGCAAGCCGCACGGTGCCGTTCATCAGCAAGGCCTCCGGCGTCAACATGATCGAGACGGCCGTGAAGGTCTGGAACGGAGAGGACCTGGTTGCACAGGGTCTTGTGAAGAACGGACAGGAGATCGCCGAGGGCCACTGCATCACCGGCTGGGCAATCAAGGAATCGGTCTTCTCGTTCGACCGCTTCGTGAACGTCGACCCGCAGCTGGGACCTGAGATGAGGTCCACCGGAGAGGTCGTGGGCATGGGAAGGAGCTTCGGCGAGGCCTATGCCAAGAGCCAGGACGGAGCGGGCAACAACCTGCCCACGCAGGGGCATGTGGTCATCTCGGTGAACAAGAAGGACAGGAAGACCATAGTTCCCATCGCGAAGGCCCTGCAGGAGATGGGCTTCACCATCGCCGCAACGCGCGGAACGGCAAGGGACCTCTTCGAGGAAGGAGTCCTGACTGACGTAGTGCTAAAGGTTCATGACGGACATCCGAACATCGTGGACATGCTCAGGGCGCACAAGGTGGACCTCGTTATCAACACGCCCATGGGATTCCACTCCAGGCGCAGCGACGACGAGATCCGCTCCGAGGCCATGCGCAACAAGGTGCCCTACACCACCACGACTTCAGCGGCCAGTGCTGCCGTGGAGGCGATCAGGTACCTAAGGCGCCAGGAGCACGTTGTCAGGGAACTGCCGGACAGGAAGTAGGTTCTTTAG
>JAGABK010000035.1 GCA_017614625.1 Spirochaetales bacterium | reverse complement strand
TCCTCTCAACAGCAGCAACTGCCATGGCAATCAACGCACAAACGATTGTGCCGCGCCCGATTCCCGAGCCGGTTCCCCCGCCTGTCATCCGTCCGCTCGACCTGCGTGTCGGCGAAAAGCCCGTCGCCGCTGTGGAAGGCCATGTCGAAGAGAGCCGGGACGAAGGCGAAGCTGCTCAACACGGCGCCCTTCCTGCTCAGGTGGGCAATGTTTGAGCGTCCGGCTATGATGAACTCCTCGCACCTGTCGAAGTCAAGGTCGCGCTCCTCGGGAAGCGGAGTGACCGGCATGTGGGCCAGCAGGCTTTCGACCTCCACAGCGTAGCGGTTGCTGTAGCGCATGACCGACGGTATGCGGCACTCGTCGGGGAAGTACAGGCCGGAGGAACTGGCCTTCATCAGAAGGCTCTCGATGTTCTTCCTGTCGTCCAGGTTCTTCTTGTTCTCCTTCAGCACTTCCTTGAGCATGTTCACCAGCGCATAGTTGCGCGAGAGCATGGGAGTGTCGTAGATCAGCTGGTTGATGGACGTGGCCTTCCCGATGTTGAAATCCCTGCCGTATATGCCTGCAGGCAGGTAATGTGTCTTCGTTATCTCGTTTTCCTGTATGTAGATGTTCGGCAGCGTGCAGTTCTTGCCCACGATCTCGTACAGCAGGCCGAACACGTCGCTCGAGCCCGGGGCGGCCATCATCTGGTCGAGGTTCAGCATTATCGTGCCCAGCACGCCCGAGCCTTCCCTTGCCCGCTTGGTGACCTCGGAGATGAACTTCTCCTGGCTCAGGCTGCCTTTGTAGAGGTCCTGCACCAGGGCGCTGTACCTGTCGTCCACCGGGAAGACAAGCGCCTCGCGGCCCATCTCGGCCGTATAGAACGGCTTGGTCTCCTCCACCGTCCCGTTGGTCTGGTTGTAGGTGGAGATGACTATGTAGTCCAGTCCGGAAAGGCTTATGAGCGGGACGACCGAGGGGTTGAAGACCTGGTTGTACAGCCACAGTCCCCTGGGGCGCCTCGAGAAGTTCTTGCGGATGAATGTGGTGGTCTTCTCGATCTGTGACGGCCTTTCGTGGGTCGGTATCAGCGACAGCAGCGCTTCGTAGCTTCCGGAGGTCAGTATCTCCATCTGCCCCTTCCTGCAGAGGTCGTTGATGAGCATGTTGATCTCGGGATGGTTCTGCTCGATGTACTCGAACGTCGCCAGGCCGAGCCTGAAAAGGAGCTTGAAGCCGTTGTTGCGGTACACGGTCGTGAGAAGAGGCTTGAGCTGCCCTGCGAGCAGGGCCTCGTATTCTTCGGCGGGCGAGCCGGGAGGCAGTTGGCTGTAAGCTCCGATAATGTACTTCATTCAGGGATCACCGTCTGATTATCGCCTTTCTGGGACAGGCCTCCATGGCCTTGGCGGCTTCCTCCTCGGGCGCAGTGAACGATGCGACGGCGAGGTTGTCCTCGACCTTGAAACCGGCCTCGGGGAACTTGATCTGGCAGATCTTGCACCCTATGCAGCCGACCTCGCAGTTCTTGCGCACATCGGCGCCCTTGTCGCGGCTGTTGCATGCGACGATGAACTTCGCGCGGTCCTCGATGAGCTTGATAACTCCGTTGGGACAGACCTTGGTGCACTTTCCGCAGCCGATGCACTTGGCAGGGTCGACGGCAAGCGAACCGTTATCCATGCGGTAGATCGCTCCGCTGTCGCAGACGGCCATGCAGGAGCCCAGGTGCAGGCATCCGTACTTGCAGCCGTTGTCCCCGCGGAAGAGGATGGACGCTGCGTTGCAGTCCTTCAGTCCCTTGTACTCGTAGACCTTCTTGGTGTTCCCGCAGTCTCCCTTGCAGAAGATGAAGGCAACCTGCTTCTCCCCTGCCTTGACCTCGATTCCCATGATCTCGCCCATCTTGTCCGCCAGGGCCTGTCCGCCCGGCGAGCAGAGACCCGGCAGGGCCTTTCCGATGGCCACTGCGGCGGCGTAGTCAGCGCAGCCGGCGTAGCCGCAGCCTCCGCAGTTGGCGCCCGGCATGATCTGCTCGAGCGCGACGAGCTTCTCGTCCTTCTCCACGGCGAGCTTGTGGTCGGCTATCGACAGTCCCAGACCCAGGAGGGCACCGATGCCTGCTATTACCAGAAATGCGTAAAGTATGGCCATTTCACCCTCCTCCTTATGCGAGATGCAGATTCGTCAGCAGGCTGTTGTCGAAGGCCATGAAGGCCAGGGCCATTATTCCTGCGGATATGAATGCGATGGGAACGCCCTTGACGTAGCGTCTCACGGGCCTGAGCTCCAGTCTTTCGCGGATGTTGCTCATCAGGATTATCGCCATGGTGAAGCCGATTCCGGCCGCCACGCCCGCTGCGAAGGACTCGAGCAGGTTGAACGACTCGTCGATGTTGATGATGGCGATTCCGAGGACGGCGCAGTTCGTGGTGATCAGAGGAAGGAAGATTCCCAGGGCCTTGTAGAGCGAGGGGCTCATCTTCTTCAGGACCATCTCGACCAGCTGGACCAGGGCCGCGATGACCAGGATGAAGGCGATGGTCTTGAGGTACTCAAGTCCCAACGTCTCCAGCAGGCCGTGGTAGACGCACCAGCAGACGACAGAAGCCGTTCCGGTGACGAACGTGACCGCCAGGCCCATTCCTATGGCGCTCTCGCTGTTCTTCGAGACTCCGATGAACGGACAGAGGCCGAGGAACTTCACCAGGATGAAGTTGTTGATGAAGATGTATGTCAGAAGGATTGCTATGATCTTCATGCCTTGCCCTCCTCCGCCTTGGCGCTGCGGCGCGCGGTGTTCCAGTTGAAGAACGCCTTGAGGTAGCCCATCAGAAGAAGGGCTCCGGCGGCGAGGCTCATGACGCGCACCGGCCATTTGTTGAAGAACGGCACCTTGATCACGCCGTCCCATGAGCCGATTGCCATGAACGTGATTGTTCCGGATCCGAAGGATTCCCTGATCAGCGCTATCAGCGACAGGGCCAGCGTGAATCCGATTCCCATTCCAATGGCGTCAAGCGCCGAATCCAGGACGGTGTTCTTGTTGGCGAAGGCCTCTGCGCGTCCCAGGATTATGCAGTTGACGACGATCAGCGGAAGGTACACGCCCAGCGCCTCGTAGATCGAGGGCAGGAAGGCATGGAATACCATCTCGACGATCGTGACGAACGATGCGATGACAACGACGTAGCACGGGATCCTGACGCTGTTGGGGATGACGTTCTTCAGCAGCGAGATGAAGATGTTGCTGAACAGGAGGACGAAAAGCACTCCGGCTCCCATTCCCAGGGCGTTGATGAACTGCGTCGTGACGGCGAGCGTCGGACACATTCCGAGCATGATGATGAATGTCGGGTTCTCCTTGAAGATTCCCTTCGTAAGTTCTTTGGTGTGATTGCCCATGCTGCCTCCTCAAAGCGACTTCACGAAGTCGGATCCGCTCGAAAGAGCCTTCGATATGCCGGTGAACGTCATGCTGGCGCCGGATACTGTCGCGACATCGAGGTCATTGAGCATGCCCTTCTTGGTCGGAACCGGCCTGTCGGCTGTTCCCGTTCCCACGAAGATGTCCATGTAGCCGTCGTTCTCGGCCTTCTTTCCGAGACCAGGGGTCTCGCTGTCGGCGATGAGCTTCGCCGCCATGACCACGCCGTTGGCGTCGTAGCTGGCCACAATGGTCAGCTGTCCGCCGTAGCCGTTGGAGACAAGACCCAGGATGTAGCCTGTCGTCTTGCCCGAGCTCGTCAGTTTATGCATGTACTGTACGTAGCCGCTGTTCACTTCCTCGCGCTCGCCTATTGCCATTCCGCAGGAGACCTGCTCCAGGGCGCTCGTGACCTTGTTGGCCTCGTAGGCCTCGATGTAGGGCTTTGTGAGCATGTTCATAAGTGCCAGGACCAGAGCCGCGACCGCGCAGATAGCGGCAAGGACCAGTGCTGTCTTCAGGTATCTGCTCATTGCTTCACCTCCTCGCCGAAGCGCTTCGAAATGCAGAAGCGGTCGATTGTGGGAGTGATTATGTTCATGATCAGGATCGCGACGCTGGTCGCCTCAGGAAGGGATCCGAAGGACCTGAACAGGAAGGTGAAGAATCCGCACCCTGCTCCGAATATCAGCATGCCCTTGTGCGTGACCGGCGTGGTGACCATGTCGGTCGCCATGAAGAGCGCGCCCAGGATCAGACCTCCGCGCAGCACGTTGGCAAGGACCTCGCCGTGGAAGAATCCCAGACCGTTGGGAAGTCCGCCGAAGACCCATGTCAGGATGGCGAACGACCCGATGAACGCCACCGGGATGTGCCATGTTATTATCTTTCTGCAAAGGAGATAGATGCCTCCGATGATCAGCAGGAGCTTGGAGACCTCGCCTATGCAGCCGGGGATGTTTCCGATGAAGGCGTCCACGTTGTAGGCGCTGATTCCGGTGAGGCTCTCGATCTTCTGCGCGAACGCCGAACTCAGGTAGCCGTTTCCGGATAGGATCTGCAGGCTTGTCTGTCCCGCCACCTCACCGCCGGAGATGGCTGTCTTGACCAGCGAAAGCGGCGTGGCAGAACTGACAGCGTCGACTCCCGCAAGGGTCCTGGGAAGCACGAACGAGCTCATCGCCGATGAGAACGAGAAGAACACGAACACTCTTCCCGCTATTGCCGGGTTGGCCCAGTTGGCACCGAGTCCGCCGAACGTCCACTTTGCCACCGCGATGGCGAAGACAGAGGCGATGAACGGGATGAAAAGCGGGATGGACGGGCTCATGTTCATGCCTATCAGCATGCCTGTGACCAGGGCCGATCCGTCCCAGAGGGTGTTCTCCTTGCTGACCTTGCCCAGAAGGAACTCAGTCAGAAGCGCCGTTGCGATGCTGATTGCAAGGACCAGCAGCGCGCGAAGGCCGAACACGTACACGCCCCAGATGCAGGCGGGCGCGAGGGCGATGGCGACGCTGAACATGATGTTGGATGTGCTTGCTCCGCTGTGAAAATGCGGAGATGTCGAAACTCTTCTCATTTCTTCCTCCCCATCTTCTTTCCGGTCTTGAACGCATGCACCAGGTCCAGGTGGGCCGGGCAGCTGAAGGCGCAGCATCCGCATTCCTTGCAGTCCATGAGGTTGTTCTTCATGGCTTCCTCGTATTTGCCGTTGGAGATCAGCGCGTAGAGCTTGGTGGGCATCAGGCCCATGGGGCATGCGCTGACGCAGCGGCCGCAGCTCAGGCAGTGCGTCTGCCTGTAGTTCTTCTTGTCGGCGATGGCCAGGATTCCGCTGGTTCCCTTGGCCACCGGCGTGTCCTCGTCGTAGAAGGCGAAGCCCATCATCGGGCCGCCGGAGACGAGCTTGTCGGGCTCCGAGCTGAAGCCGCCGGCGAAGTCCAGGAGGTCCCTCACCTTGGTTCCGATGGGAGCTATCACGTTGCAGGGTCTGGAGATGCAGTCGCCCGTGATCGTCATCACACGCTCGAAGAGCGGCTTTCCGTATGCCACGGCCTCGTAGACCGCGTGGGTCGTTCCGAGGTTCATGACGACGGCGCCTACGTCCAAAGGAAGCTTCCCGGATGGGATTTCCCTGTTGATGGTGGCCTTGAGGAGCTGTTTCTCATCGCCCTGCGGGTATTTCATCTTCAGGGGCATGACCTCGATCGGAAGGCCCTTCTCCGCGACGGCCTTGGAGAGCTTCTCGATGGCGTCGGGCTTGTTGGCCTCTATACCGATTATCGTGCGCTCGGGCGAAAGGGCCTTACGGCAGATCATGATGCCTTCCAGGACCTGTTCGGTCCTCTCGAGCATGAGGCGGTGGTCGGCGGTGAGGTACGGCTCGCATTCGACTCCGTTGATCACCAGGGCCTGTACGCTCTTGCCCGGGGCGATGGTCATCTTCACGTGGGCCGGGAATGTCGCTCCGCCCATGCCGACGATGCCCTTGTCCTTGATCTCGGCAAGGATCTGCTCCTTGGTGAACTCCGAATAGTCGCGCTTCTCTGCAAACGGCTCGCTCTGCTGCTCGTCGGGTGTTATGACAAGGGCGTCGCAGACGACGCTGTTTGCCATCGTCACCTTCTTTATTGCGGTGACGGTTCCGTCGACAGGACTGTGGACATCTGCGGAGATGAAGCTGGATGCCGTTCCTATCTTCTCACCTTTCGAAACATGGTCCCCCACGGCTTTCACGGCCGTCGCAGGCGCACCGAGATGCTGTGACATTGAGATCACGAGCTCTTTTGGAATCGGAAGACGCTCTATCGGCCGGTTGTTGGAAAGGCTTTTCATGTCGGAAGGATGGACGCCGCCCTTCCGGAAAGTAGCAAGTTTCACAACATGCCTCCTGAATGAATATTGCCTTCACATTTTACAGTATTTCGAATAATATGAAAATATGAAAATAAACAATATGGCTGCGGGAATAAGACGCCGTCCGGTCAAGGTGTACGCGCTTGTCGGACGCAGCGGAACGGGAAAAAGCTTCCGTGCGCAGCTCGTGGCCGACAGATACCATATTCCGCTCATCATCGACGACGGACTCCTGATCAGAAACGACAGGATCATCGCCGGAAAGAGCGCCAAGCAGGAATCGAACTTCCTCACGGCGGTCAAGAGGGCCCTCTTCCAGGAGGCGGACCACTTCAACGAGGTCATGAACGCCCTTCAGACGGAAAAGTACCGCAAGATCCTCATCATAGGCACCTCGGAGAAGATGGCGGCCAAGATCGCCCTGCGCCTGAATCTTCCCGAGCCGTCCCAGATCATCCGCATCGAGGACATCGCCACCAAGGACGAGATCGATACCGCCATGCGCATCCGCTATTCGGAGGGCAAGCACGTCATCCCGGTGCCGCCGCTCCAGATTACGAGAAACTACCCTTCCATCGTCTACGATTCGATCCGCGTCGGCCTGAAGAAGAGACTGTCCTTCCTCCCGTTCGTGGGCAAGACCCAGACCGTGGAGAAGACCCTCGTGTGCCCCGAGTTCAGCAAGCAGGAGGAGTCGGCCATAAGCGAGGCCGCCATCACCCAGATGGTCTCCCACTGCCTGATCGAATACGAGGAGACGATGAAGATCGAGAAGGTCACATTTACTTACGGCAACGAGGGTTACGACCTCGATGTCTTCATCAGGACTCCCCAGGCCATGCCCGGTCACATGATCCTGGAATTCGAGGAATACATAGCCGATTCACTTGAGAAATACGGAGGAATCCTGATCCACAAGGTGGTACTGCACGTTCAGGCCTGGTCCTGAGGCTTCTTCTTCGTGTGATGTTTCCTGTGCCTCTTTCCGGCCGGCTTCTCGCCGGGCTTCGTGCCGTGCTGGGGATGCTGCGGCCTGGGCTGCGGGAGGTCCGGATTGCGGTGCTTGACGGCTCCGCGGGGAACCTTCATCCCCTGCTCCGACATGTACTGCGCCGAGGCCGTCTCGAGGTCGTAATTCGAGGGCGTGATGGGAGATATCAGGACCTTTATCTGCCTTAGGAAATCGTAGAAGAGCATCATCGGGTCGTGCAGTTCGGCGTTCACCGCGAGGAAGGGCCTTGCAAGGCCAAGGTACATCTCCGCCTTGCTAACCGGCTGCGAGCTGTCCTTGCCCTGGGCGACCTTCTCATCCAGTTTCCCGAGCGACTCGAAAAGCTGCGGATAGGAGGCGTAAACCGAGATGGCCGGAAGCATGTAGACCAGGAGCTTGTAGTCGTGCAGGCGTCTGAATACGGCGCTGCTCATGCCGCAGGCCAGGATCTTGTTGACCTCCTCGGTCATGCGGGACGTGCTGATTCCCGAGAGCTCCGGGGCGTAGACCCTGATGGCGTGCGAGAGCTTGTACGGGATGCGGAAACCTGTTGTGACGGAATACTTTACGGCCCTGACCATGCGCACCGGGTCCTCGATGAAGGTCTTCCCCAGCGGGATGAGGGAAACAAGACGTTTCTTCTTGAAATCCTCAAGGGCGTTGTTGAAGTCTATAAGGTTCCCCTTCAGCGGGTCGTAGTACAGGCTGTTGATCGTGAAGTCGCGTCTCGTGCAGTCTTCCTCTATTGTTCCGAACTGGTTGTCGTCGGCAGCCTCGTGGTCGCGGATGCTCCTGAACGTGGAGACCTCGATGATCTTGGGACCGAAGGTGATGTGGACCAGACGGAAGCGGCGGCCTATGATGCGGGAGTTGCGGAAAAGCTTGTGGACCTGTCTCGGGGAAGCGGCCGTGGCGATGTCGAAATCCTTCGGAGTCCTGCCCAGGATGAGGTCCCTGACCGCTCCTCCGACGATATAGCTCTCATAGCCTGCCTCCGTCAGCTTTCTTATTACGCTGACGGCATTTGCATCTATCTTTCCTATATCTATTCCGTTTTCATCGCTGCCGTAGACCTTGGCCACTGCGTCAAGGCCCTGGGCATTCTTCCTGTATCTGATTAACATCTTTCAGCCGTTGAACAAATCCGTATTTTGTATAGAATGTATTACAGCAGATTTCATTGAAAAAAACAACACCGGAGACGACATGATAGAGCCCAGAGTATTGAAAGGATTCAGAGACAGCCTGCCCCAGCAGGAACTGGTCAGACAGAACCTCATGTCCAGGATTCAGCAGATCTTCCGTTCGTTCGGATTCGTGCCCATCGACACTCCCGCACTCGAGTACACCGAGGTCCTCCTCGGCAAGGGCGGCGGAGAGACCGACAAGCAGATGTTCCGCTTCACCGACAACGGCGGCCGCGACGTAGCGCTCAGGTTCGACCTGACCGTACCGCTCGCCCGCTATGTCGCCGCGAACTACAGCCAGCTCTCCTTCCCCTTCAAGCGCTACCACATGAGCAAGGTCTGGCGCGGCGAGAAACCCCAGAAGGGCCGCTACCGCGAGTTCTGGCAGTGCGACTTCGACATGGTCGGAGTTGACAACGCCCAGAGCGACTTCGAAATCCTTCTGCTGATCCACACATGCCTCTCCGAAATGAAGGTCGGAGCCTTCAAGGTCTCCGTCTCGCACAGAGGTCTTCTAAACCTCTTCCTTTCCGGACTCGGAATAGAAGATAAGAACGCTGAAGTCCTTCGCGCAATAGACAAACTGAACAAGATCGGAGTCGACGGAGTCCGCGAAATCCTTCTGGAGGAAGGACTTGGCGATGCAGCAGCAGACATGGTCCTCTCCTTCATCTCAATTCCGAAGGACAATTTCGGCGACACCCTCGACATCCTCGTCAAAATGCTCGGAAACTGCCCCGGAACGGAGCGCCTCGCACAGATCTACGACATGATGAAGGCCTGCGGAATCGACGGCGATTTCATCCTCGACACCTCCATCACACGCGGCCTGGACTACTACACGGGCATCGTCTACGAGACGCTTCTGACCGACATGCCGCAGATCGGATCCATCTGCTCCGGCGGCCGCTACAACAACCTTGCCGGCCTCTATACGAAGGAGAACCTTCCCGGAGTCGGATCGTGCATCGGAATGGACCGCCTGATTGCCGCCCTCGAGGAGCTCGGAAGCCCCATCGTCACCGACGCCTCCTATGCCGATGTCATGGTCGCCTCCTCGAAGGAGAATCCAGCCTGGTCCGAGAGCGTGGCCATGAAGCTGCGCGCCCTTGGTGTCAGGACGGACTCCTACGTGGGAGAGAAAGGCATGGGACAGCAGTTCGCATACGCCGAGAACAACGGCATCCGCTTCGTCGTGACCGCCCAGACCGGAGACACCTTCTCCGTGAAGGAGATCGCCACCCGCAAGGTGACCGAAGGACTGACTCTCGCGGACATCGCGAAGCTGGCAAATGGCTGATCCCAGGCAACTTCCTGTATACCAGCACAGACAGATGATCCTGGACGCACTGTCCGGGCACCAGGTCATCATCGTCGAAAGCCCCACCGGATCGGGAAAGACGACCCAGCTGCCGATAATCCTCAAGGAAGCTGGATACGCCTCCTCAGGCGTCATAGGAATCACCCAGCCCAGAAGGATAGCCACGCTGGGCGTCTGCTCGTACATCAAGGGCCAGATAGCCCCGGAGAACCTTCAGGAGAACTTCTGCGCCTACAAGATGCGCTTCTACGACACCACCGACGCAGAGACACGGATCAAGATCCTGACCGACGGAATGCTGCTGCAGGAACTCAAGGCTGACCCCCTGCTCTCGCGCTACAGTGTCATCATGGTGGACGAGGCCCACGAGCGCAGCCTGAACATTGATTTCATCCTGGGACTGCTAAAGCAGATAGTCGCAAAGCGCCCCGAGCTGAAGGTCATAATTTCTTCCGCCACATTGAATACCAAGGTTTTCGCCAGGTTCTTCGCGGACCCCTCCACCGGTGAAAACGCGCCCATAATCTCCATCAAGTCACGTGTATACGACGTCCAGGTGAAGTACTTCCCGCTGAAGACCAAGGCGGACCCGGACGAGTGCTCGCACAGCATCTGCGTGATACTCAACCAGCTTCTCAAGCGCTTCCGCAACTCCGGCTGGAAGGACAACGAGGACACGCTGGTGTTCCTTCCCGGCGAGGCCGACATCAAGAACACAATGCAGCAGATCTTCTACGAGTGCGACCACGAGCACCTGCAGCTCTACCCGCTCTACGGAAGGCTGAACAAGGAGGAGCAGGAGCTGGTCTTCCAGCCCACAGAGGCCGGAAAGATGAAGGTCGTGCTTGCCACGAACATAGCCGAGACCAGCCTCACCATAGACGGAATCCGCGTCGTCATAGACAGCGGCCTGGCGAAGATAAATTTTTACAACCAAAGGGATTTCACCTCGGCTCTGGTCACACGCCCGGTCAGCCGCTCGTCTGCCGAACAGCGCAAGGGCCGCGCCGGAAGGACGGCTCCCGGAATCTGCTACAGGCTGTACGACCGCGAGGACTACGACTCGCGTCCGCTGTGGACTACCGAGGAGATCCTCAGGACCGACCTTTCGGAGGTCGTCCTGCGCATGATAGACCTGGGAATCTACGATTTCGAGTCCTTCCCGTACATCACGAAACCGGATCCGGACGCCCTGGCAAGCGGCGAAAGGACTCTCAGGCTGCTCGACGCCATCGACCAGCTGAGGCATCTGACCTCCATAGGCCAGCTCATGGTCCGCTATCCGCTGCTTCCCAGGCATTCGCGCTGCATTGTCGAGGCGCTGGAAAGGCATCTTGAGATCCTCATGCCGGTCATAATCTGCGTGAGCTTCCTCTCGGCCCGCACGCCCTTCGTGCTTCCTCCCGGCGAGGAAGACCTGGCACGCGCGGCCCACAGGCGCTTCTCAAGCCCCTTCGGGGACTTCGTCAGCTACCAGAGCATCTACCGCAAGTACAAGGGCATGGACACGCTCAAGAAGCGCGAGGAGTTCTGCCGGGCCAACTACCTGGACATCCAGAGCATGGACGAGATAATCCACATCTCCGAGCAGCTCTGCCAGATCACAAACGAGATGGGAATCCCGGTGCCGCAGCCGGACTACGCCGATGCCGAGCAGTTCGCCCACGACCTTCTGGTCTGCATGGGTGCGGGCCTGGTGCAGTACGTCTGCGCCAAGAAGAAGGCTTCGGTCTACAGGACGCTCCTGACGGACGAGATCTACATACATCCGGGCTCGGCCTGGTTCCGCGACCCGCCGCCGTATCTCCTTGCCGGAGAAATAGTAATGACGACCAAGATGTATGCCAGGACAGTCTCACCGCTCTACCCCGACTGGGTGCCGGAAATCTCCAAGGGCCTTGCCGAGAAGCTCAGGAAGCTGTCAAAGGAAGCCCGCATGAACGAACGCGAAGGCACGCGCCAGAGCGGACGCTCATCGTCCAGGGGCGCCAACATCAACGCGAAGGCGTCCAGGGAGGCAGAGACCAAGGTGGCGCGCATCTTCGGCTTCGAGTTCCCTGTCATCAAGGACGTTGGAAAGAAGAACACCCGCAACATCGTGGTCATCTCCGCTGCCGACCTTCCGGCTCTTGCAAAGGCCTACAGGCGCTCCTCAAGGCATCCCAAGGGAACCGTCGCCGCGCTTCTGTACAACGGCGGCTACGTCTCCTACGGTTCCAGCCTGTACGACATCATCAGCCTGTACGGGAGGATCGACCTCTCGCCGGAAGGCTATGTCGACAGGCCGTGCACCGATGTCTTCTCCCTTGAGGGGATTTCGGACCTGATCCCGCATCTGGGCGATCTGATGAAGCTCTCGCGCCTCAAGGAACGCGACAGGCTCGGATTCGTGGAGCTTCTGGTCTCCGGCAAGGGCAGCGTCTTCCTCCATGTGAACAGGAGCTTCACCGACGCCGTGAACAACACCGCCTACACGCTTCTGGCCATCATGGACGAGGTCAAGGCGCCGGAGTTCCGCAGGGCCTACAACAGAATCCTCAAAATGCTTGACTGACATAATTGAAAGACTCCTGTATTGGTTGTAATATTATATCCATGCAGGAATTTCTGAATTGTCTTGGAACTAAAGTGTTCATGGCCGATGATTTCACCGACCTGTCATACCACGTGGGCACGTTCGGCCCCAACACGCTGTGGGTATGCGATACCAACACTTCCAGGATGGTCCGTCCCCTGCCCACCCCCAACGTCGTCATCGAAGCCGGAGAATCCTCCAAGAGCTTCACATGCCTCGAGAAGATAATCAGCGTCGCCATGGACAACAACCTGGGACGCGACTGCACCTTCATCGCCCTCGGCGGCGGAATGATCTGCGACATCACGGCCTTCGCGGCCTCCATCTACATGCGCGGCTGCAGGGTCATCCTGATTCCCACCACGCTGATCAGCATGGCATCCTCGGCACTGGGCGGCAAGACATCGATCAATTTCAGGTTCGCAAAGGACATAGTGGGAACCTTCTTCCCGGCCAACGAGGTCCTCATCTGCACGGACTGCCTCAAGTCCCTGCCCAACAAGGACTACATGAACGGCTTCGCCGACATCCTCAAGCACAGCCTGCTGACCAAGGACGACACGCTCTTCAACCTCGTGGCGACCCGCAAGCAGCAGATCATGGACCGCGACCCCGACACGCTCAAGGCAATCATCACGATATCCCTGCAGATCAAGAAATCCTACATCGACAACGACCCGTACGAGAGGCTCGGCCTGCGTGCGGCTTTGAATCTCGGAAGTACCTTCGCCCATGCGCTTGAAGGCATGTCGCGCCTGCAGTGGTCGTCCGGACAGGCTGTCGCCTGGGGCGTCTGCAAGGCCATGGAAGCCTCCAGGGAGCTGGGAATCTGCACCTCCGAGTTCGCCGCCGGCGTCATCAAGCTCTTCGCGTTCTACGGGTTCGATGTCAACTACCGCATCCAGCGCGGCGACTGGATGGACTTCCGCAACCAGATCGCAAAGAACAAGCAGTCCGTCAACGGAGTGAGCAGCTTCGTCCTCCTCAAGGACCAGGGCGAGTACGAGATCCGCCCGGTCGACGAGGAGATCATCAAGAGCGTCGTGATGGTGCCCTCGGTATGACCTATTTCGACTGGACGGCTACGGCTCCCATGAGCCCGAAGGCCATTGAAGCATATACTGACGCAGCAACCAATTATATCGGAAATCCATCCTCGACCCATCCGCTCGGTACCGAGGCCAAGGAACGTCTGGAGAAGGAGCGCGAGGCTGTCGCTACGCTGCTCAAAACCAAGGCGCAGAACATATACTTCACCTGCGGCGGAACGGAAAGCAACGCAATAGTGCTGTCCTCGCTTCTCAACTCCCCGTCTCCCGGCGAGATCGTCACGACGGGAATCGAGCATGCGGCTATCCTTGAATGGAAGAAGGCCCTGGAGAGCCACGGCTGGAAGTTCACCGCCCTGCGCTGCCCCGGCGGATACCTCGACCCCCAGGCCTTGAAGGAAGCGCTTAACCCGAAAGTCCGCATGGTCGCCTTCATGAAGGTCAACAACGTCGCCGGAACGGTCCTGGACACTCAGGCGCTTGTCAGGGTCGTCAGGGATTATGAGAAAACAGCCGGACGTGCCATCCACATCCACTGCGACGCCGTCCAGGCGCTGGGAAAGATACCCTTCTTCCCGGAGCTGGAGGACATGGACAGCGCAGCCTTCAGCGCGCACAAATTCCGCGGCCCCAGGGGCGTGGGCATCCTCTACAACAGAAACAAGGCCCTCTCCGCGCTCTCGCGCGGCGGCGGCCAGGAGAAAGGACTTCGCGCCGGAACCGAGAACCTGGCGGGC
>JAGABK010000034.1 GCA_017614625.1 Spirochaetales bacterium | reverse complement strand
TCTCCATCTGCTCGAACTCGCAGGAGCGGAAGATGAAGTTCTTGGTGGTGATCTCGTTCCTGAAGCTCTTTCCTACCTGTGCGATTCCGAACGGAACCTTCACGCGGGACGAGGAGACGACATTCTTGAAATCGACATAGATGCCCTGGGCCGTCTCGGGTCTGAGATAGATGGTGGAAGCGGCGTCGACATCGGCTCCGATGTGCGTGGCGAACATCAGGTTGAAGTTCCTGGGGGCCGTGAAGGTTCCCTTGCTGCCGCAGACCGGGCACGGGGCGTTCAGGTCGATCTGGTCGGCGCGGAAGCGGCTCTTGCACTGCTTGCAGTCGACCATGGGGTCGGTGAAGTTGCTGACGTGGCCGCTGGCTTCCCAGACCCTGGAGTGCATGAGGATGGAGGCGTCGAGACCCACGATGTTGTCGTGAAGCTGGGTCATCTCCTTCCACCAGAGGTCGCGGATGTTGTTCTTCAGCTGGACTCCGAGCGGTCCGTAGTCGTAAGCGCCGTTGAGGCCTCCGTATATCTCACTGCTCTGGAAGATGAATCCGCGTCTTCTGCAGAGTGAAACGATCTTATCCATTGTAACTTCAGACATTTGCTATCTCCTTCTCAAGCACCGCGATCGCGCGCTCGATACGTCTGTATGATTCTTCACAGCCAAGCAGCCTTATGCAGCTGAAAGGCGGCGGGCTCACCGCAAGGCCGGTCACCGCCGTCCTGAGCGGATTGAAAACTCCCGCGTTCTTGATTCCGAGCTTCTGGGCAAGGTCCATGAGGTCCTGCTGGAGCTCCTCGTCGGTTTTTCCTGCACCGAGTCCGGCTTTCACGACATCGTAGACGGCCTTCAGCGACTGAAGCGTTCCGGCTGCGTCCATCTTCTTGGGAATCAGCAGGGCCGCTTCCGGCTCACCCTTGTCCTTCAGGAAGTCCGCCATGGGCACGACATCGGAAAGGAGCGTGATCCTGTCCCTGATTCCGGGCACGAATGCCAGGAGCCTGGCGCGCGAGCTTTCGTCCAGGAGACCGGCGTCCTTCAGGTACGGCAGGAGCAGGTCGCAAAGCTCTTCGTCCGACTTGCGTCTGATGTACTGGGCGTTGAACCAGTCCAGCTTCTGGTAGTCGAAGACGCCGGGCGCTTTGTTGATCTTCTCAAGGGAGAAGCACTTCTCCAGCTCCTCGCGGGTGAAGAACTCCTTCTCGCCGTCGTAGGACCAGCCGACGAGGCTCACGTAGTTCAGGATCGCCTCGGGCAGGTAGCCCTTCTTCCTGAAGTCGCGCACGCTGGTGTCCCCGTGGCGCTTTGAAAGCTTGTGGCCGTCGTTTCCCATGACCATGGGCAGATGGCAGTAGATGGGCACCTGCCAGCCGAAGGCTTCGTACAGCAGGACGTGAAGCGGTCCGGTGGGAATCCACTCCTGGGCCCTCATGATGTGCGTCACGCCCATCAGATGGTCGTCGATGACGTTCGCCAGGTGGTAGGTCGGGAAACCGTCCGACTTCAGAAGGACCGGATCCGGGCTCACGTCCTTGTTCTCGCGGGTGATGTCGCCCATGAGCACGTCGTGGAACGTGGTGCTTCCCTCTCTGGGGACCTTGAGGCGGATGACGGGTTTGATGCCCCGGGCCTCGAGCTCTGCCCTCTGCTCCGCGGTGAGGCTTCTGCAGTGGCCGTCATAGCCCTGGACGGGACTCTTCTCCTCTATCTGCTTCTGCCTCAGGGCCTCGAGCCTCTCGGAGGAGCAGTAACAATAGTACGCCTTGCCCATGTCGACGAGCTTCTTCGCATATTCCTGGTAGATCGGAAGCCTCTCGCTCTGGATGTACGGTCCGTAGGGACCGCCCACAACGGGACCCTCGTCCCATTTGACTCCGAGCCAGTCCAGCGTGTCGTAGAGATCCTGAAGGGATTCGACGCTGTATCTCTCGCGGTCCGTGTCCTCGACGCGGAGGATGAAGGACCCTCCGTTGGAACGGGCGAAGAAGTAGTTGAACAGCGCGGTCCTCACTCCACCTATGTGCTGCAGTCCCGTCGGCGACGGGGCGTACCTTACTCTGACATTCATAACAAACTCCATAGACCCCCGCTCCGTCAGGACCAGGGACCTTCCTTAAGCGCTTTCAGCAGGTCGATCCTCGAACGGACCTCCATCTTGCTGAATATGTTGGCAACATGATTGTTGACCGTATTTACCGATATCGACAGCTCCTGTGCTATCTCCTTGTTCGTAAGTCCCTCGCATATGAGCTGGATGACCGTGAACTCCCTCTCCGAGATCCTGTACTGGGCGAGGCTTTCCAGACTCAGCTGGGGCCTTGCCTCCTCCTTCTCCTTGTCCAGGCCGAACCTGATGTAGCTGAAGACCACCATGACGATGGAGAAGCCCAGTATGTAGATCGGGTAGCTGAAGTCGGCGACGTTCTCGAAGAACAGCGAGAAGACCGCGAGCGGCATCATTCCCAGGCTGGCGATGTTGATCGCAAGCGAGATCCTGCGCGCCGAACGGTCGGTGATGTTCTTCAGGTTCACCCAAAGCGTGACTATGCAGTAGATGAGCGTGCCGAGGAATATCAGCGTCTGGCCGACTCCCGTCCAGAAAGTGAACAGGGGGCGGTTGACGATGAAGGACGCCAGCCCCACGCCGAAATAGGCGGCGGCAAGCGGCATGAACCTCAGCATCATCACCCTTCTCCACGGTTTTGCGATGACCCAGCTCAGGAAGTACGGCAGAAAGACTATCACGAACGCCATGCCCCCGATCCTGACGGTGTTGAAGATGAAACTGAACACCCCGTACAGGCCCTCGGGCATGAAGAACAGTGAAAGCTTTGAGGCCAGCGTGACAACCAGTATCCCTATGAGACAGCTCTGGAACACGACGTAGCGTGCGCCCCAGGCCGTCTTGTGAAGGATGTTCGAAGCTATCACCAGTGCCAGTGCCATACAGGAGACCGCAATCGAAGCCGTGAACGTGAACAGCAGGAAACCATTCATTATTCAACTCCTGTATTGTGGTATGTCACTTCGCAAGCAGCTTCTGGTTGTGGGAAAGGTCGGCCTCTCCGCAGTACTCCTTGATGTCTTCGTAGAGAAGCGGGAAAGTCGTGGCGGCGATGCCGTTCTTCTTCTCCGCAATCTTGTTGTATGCGCTGGCGTTCAGGATGGCCTTGCTGAAGGACGAGAACAGCCTGAGGTGGATGTCCTGTCCCTCGTTCGTCAGATACTCGGCAGTGGGCTGGTATCCGGGGAACACCTTGGCGATGGCCTGGTCGAACGAAGCGGCGCTGTCGACATAGAGGTTCAGGGCCTTGAGGTGCAGGAAGAGCCACATGCTCAGGTTGGGAGACGTCCATCCGAGCTTGACCTTCTTGGCCTCCGCGATCGGCTTGACTGCGGCGATGTCCGAGGGGGCGATGCCGAAGTCATCCAGTCCGAAGACTGCCCATGCGCATGCGAACTTTCCGGCGATGCGGGCGCGGGCTGTCGCCTTGACCAGAGCCTCGAGGCTGTCGGCGGGAAGGCACTCGACCGTCATGTTGACATATCTGCAGTCCTTCCTGACCCTTGAGAAATATGCTGCCGTTCCGGCATTGGAAGTTGCGATGAGGATTGTCTTCCTGGGGAAAACGGGTGTTCTTTTTCTGGTCATGTTCATGCCTCCTCGTTGACGAATCTGAATTCACTGGTGATCGGAAGGGCTCCGAAGGCACCGCTCTCATACATGGCTCTGGTCCTTCCGCCTGCACCAATCCTGAAGTTGCTGAGCGGATAGTAGACCGTCGAACCCACGCTGTCCTTCTCTGCGAAGTAGATGCCGTCCCTTCTGAGGAGTCCGTCCTCGAGGAGGGTCGGGTTGCAGTCGGCCGCGAAGAGCTGGCTGGCGCGCTTGCATCCGTTGGAGAAGACGCTTGTCAGATAGATGAGGACTTCAGGATGCAGGAACATGCCGTAGTCGTCCACGATGAGAACCTTGGGCTTGGTGAAGGCCTCGAAGAAGGCCAGCGCCAGGAGCGAAAGTCTCTTCATGGAGAGGCTCTCCTTTCCGTAGGGGCTGAACATGGCGGCCTTGGAGTTGGTGTGCACGAAGAAGACCATGTCTCCGTCGTTGGACTGGACGAACTTTCCGTCCTTGTTGGAACCGACCCTGATGTCCCTGATGTCGGTGACGTCCATGCTCCAGAAGAAGTTGATCAGCTGCTCCTTCCAGGACGGATGCGCGTTGAGCATCGATGCGACATAGCGCTCGGAAGATGTTCCGACTCCCATGGGGAGGATGTCGAGGACCTCGGTGAACCACTTGTAGACTTCGGAGCAGGTCTCGCCGCCCTTGTCAGCGGCGTTCTTCACATAGGAGTGCCTGCAGTCGACGGCCTTCTCGTTCCTCTTCTTGTCGCCTCTGTAGAGCTTGCCCCAGCGGACCTTGTAGGAGACTTCCTCGTCAAGGCTTGCATTGGCGGTTCTGTCGAACATGAGCTTTCTGGAGGTTCCGAAGTTGTAGTAGAGCTTCTCTTCCCAGATGTGGTCCAGGTCGGCCTTCAGGATGTATGTGGCCACGACTTCCGGCTCTTCCTCGGAAACGGCTTCCCTGAGCAGGAACCTGACCGTGAACTCGGCCGGCTGGTTCTTGACGTCGTTGTAGGCGAAAAGCGATCCGGCGAGGATCCTCTTGAGCGGATTCTCATCCGAGGCTTCTGCAGTGACGATTCCCTTGACCGTCTCCATGGCTCTGACGACGGTGCTCTTTCCCACTCCGTTGGGTCCGATGACCGCGGCGGTCCTGAGAACCTTGAGTTTCTCCGAGACGATCTGGACCTTGTCCTGGTCCATCCTCTTGTCCTTGAGGGCCGCGAACGAGATCGTCTGCGGTTCCTTGATTGACCTGAAATTGGCCATTGTAATGTCGATAAGCACTTAGGCCTCCTTTGCCGTCGACCGGCATTCTACAGATCCAGCGACTCCATCCTGGCTGCTATCTCCGGATAGGCGTCGAGGCAGGCCCTCAGCCTTCCGGGAAGCGTCCTGTCGCCGTGGTTGTCATCAGCAATGATGTCGACCTGGTCCCGCTGGATGTACGGCATAGCCGTCTTGTTCTCAATGCCCGATACATTCACCTGTATCCAGGCACCCATGTCCTTTAACATTCTGAAGGTCTCTCCGTCCGGTCTGAGCCACGGGTACCGCTCCACATGGGCGATGACCGGCTCAAGACCCTGGTCCAGAAGCTGCCCGAGCTTCCGGTCCAGCCCGATGGGCTTTCCCGAGACGGGGAACTCGACCAGCGCGTACCGCCCTGCTATCGGGATGGTCCGCACCTCTATCTGTGTCCCCAGATACAGCTCGGCACCCAGAACCACACGGATTCCGACCTTCGACGCATCCTCTTTCGCGAGGGCGAAGTTCTCCCTGATGTTCTCGACCTTCGTCTTCACCGTCGGGTGGAAGAGATGGGGCGTGAGGACCAGGGTGTTGATCCCGGCTTTCCTGTACTCGAGCAGAAGAGCCCTGTACAGGTTGCGGGTCTGAACTCCGTGATCGACGTCGAAAAGCAGATGCGAATGCAGATCCAAAAGGTTCATATGCATGAAAATGATATCAGAAAACCCATTTCAATGGAAGAAGAATGATGAGAAATAATAATCAGGCCATCGTATGGTAAAAACGATGGCCTAAAATGCATAAAATGCGTAAAAAATTGAAAAAATCCGGATTTCAGGCCATTTCAGGCCATCGATTCCTCATCCGACCGGTGTCAGAATCCGATCAGCTCCGAATTCTGCTTCGCGCCGGACTTCTCGGTGCTCTCGATCTGGCTCTTCGCGGCGTCGGACTTGCGCTTGATCTCCAGGAGCTGGCTGTACAGGCTGGCGATGTCCCTTCCGCCGTAGATCCTCATCATCTCCTCCAGCAGCGCGAAGGCGGTGTCCTGCTGTCCGCTGGTGAAATAGAGGATGGCGGCGTTGTAGCCGGAAGCCAGGTGGCCGGACCTCTTGTACTCCTCGGCGAACAGGCTGAGGGCGAGGTTCCACCTCTCGTCGTCAAGCGCGTCGTAGGCCGCCTCGAGCGAAGCTACCTTGGGCTTGTTGGGCTTGAAGTCGAAGTAGTTGACCTCGGTATGCGGAGTCAGCTCGTTGCGGAAATCTCTCGCGAAGGAGCGGATCAGGTCGGTGATCAGCTCGGAGGCCTTGGGAATGGAATAGTAGGAGTCCTTCACGAAGGTTCCCGCGTTTCCGACGGTGTGGCCCAGCCTTGTCCGTCTGGTCTGGATGTCGGACGAGAAGGTGTTGGTCGCGATGATCCTGGTGTTCTCGACGTCCTGCAGGACGTAGTTTATGGAGATGGCGTACTTCTGCACCAGATAGAAGTTGATCTGGTAGTAGCTCTCGTTGTTGTATGTCGTGGGATTCTTGTCCCTCTCCTGGACTATGTACTCGTCGTAGTAGATGTTGGTTATCTCCGTGGTGAGGATGGCGTCGACTCCGTTGTTCATGAGGGTCGTGCGCACGTTGCCGTTGTTCTTCCCCAGGGTGACGAGAGCGTCGGTGACGTTCGGGGCGACGACCTTGAAGTAGCCGTTGTCGATCGAGGAGTAGATCGTGCTGGAAGCTGTTTCGACGATGCGCGAGGAAGCGTTGAAGTCCAGGTTGGACAGCAGCCTCAGCAACGCGGCGTACGTGGGTTCGACCGACTGCATGGGAACATAGGAGTTCCAGAACAGCGGATAGGTCCATCCGGCCTTGTCCTGGGTGGACATGACGGCGATGGTCTTGTAGCCGCTGACATCGACCGCGGCCGGAGCCAGGGTCGTGACGGCGATTGTGGTGGTGCAGCTGCTGAGAACGACCGCGAGGGCCAGCAATGCGAGAAGTATTGGCATTAGTTTCTTCATAGATGTTTTCCTCTCCAAGCCGGTACAGTATATATGTATCAATGCAAAAACTCAATTGACATCACATATGTGTAACCATATCCTTCTAAATTGGTTACAGGTTTTGTAATGAAAGCAGGAGGTGCGTATGCCGCGCAACAGAAGACCGTTCGGTGATTTCTACGATGATTTCGACGACCGCGAAGATGATTTCGACGAGGAGCTCGAGGAAGAGGAAGACGACTTCGAGGACGACTTCGAGGAAGAGGAAGACGATTTCGAGGACGACGAGGAGATCAGGGACGAGTACGACGCTCCGGACGTGAGCGACTACGAGGACTACGATTACGAAGACGAAGAGGAAGACGAGGAAGACGACCCCTTCGGCGACGGTTTCTACTACGAGAGCGAGGAGGACTTCAGATGAGACGCCTCCCCCTCCTTCTGCTTGCACTGGTTCCGTTCCTGCTGGTCTCCTGCATGACCGCGGACGCAGGACTTCTCGTCCATCAGGACGACGGGTCCGACATCTCCTCCATAGCCGTCAAGACACAGGACGGCCTGCAGGTCATGGTCGCCATCGAGGAGTACTCCCCTTCCGAGGCCGAGTTCGCCCTGTCCTTCGCATCGGCAGACGGGAAGAACCACGCCATGGATGAGAACAACATCCTCTTCTACGGCGGAAACTACGAGAAGGGAGAATGGACTCTCATCGACTCGTGGAACAGCAACATGTACCTCCAGATCCTGGAGAACGAGCGCAAGGCTGCCCTGTGGGCCACCGGCATCATAGGCACGCTGGCGATAATCGACGCGATAGTCAATCCGGACGACTTCTCCTTCTATTACGGATATCCGTACTACAGCTACAGCATCAGGACGAACAACCCGATGGTGAACCTCACCTTCACCGCCCTGTCGGTGATCGAGACCTCGGTGGCCATAAACCAGCTCACGGAGATATCCAAGGCCTCCGCAGAGCAGGCTGTGCTCAGGAGCGCCATAGTCACCCCGGAGCAGTCGGCATACGGAATCGTCAACTTCCGCAATCCGAAGACCTACCCCGACTACAAGCTTGTCTACAGGAACGATGGCAAGGACATGGAGTTCACCTTCTCCAGGACCGACAGGCAGGAACTGGCCAACCCGTGGGCCGACAAGTCCAGGGGACAGGTCGCCCTGAGCTACTCATACACGTTCGGAGCCGACAGGCACAACTTCAGGCTGGACTACCTGGATCCCAAGGCCCTGGGCTTCTTCGCCGGAGCCTCCTTCCTCAGCGAGGAGAGCGTGAAGGCACAGGGAACGCTGGGCATCGACGCCGGTTTCAACTACAAGCTCTCCCCCTACTTCTGGCTGTACAGCGGCCTCGAGGTCGGACTGGACGAGAACTGGAACAACCCGGTCTTCCTGGGACTTGCGGGCATGACGATCAGCGTCAACCACCTGTTCCTCAGAGGCGGAGCGGCGTTCAACTTCAACACCAGCAGCTGGATGGGAGAGGCAGGTATAGGTCTGTCGTTCTGACGGGAGTCAGCCCTTCACGAATTTCTCTATTTCCGCGTAGAACTCGTCGTACGTCGTGCAGAGCCTGAGGTCGGGCTCCTCCTTGAGTATCCTTTCGGGCGCACGGAAGAGGCAGCCGCAGTCCGCCTTGTGGATCATGGTCAGGTCGTTGTAGCTGTCCCCGGCCGCGAACGTGCGGAAGTTCAGCGAGCGCAGCGCCTCTATGGCCTTCCTCTTGCCGTCTATCTGGCGCATCCTGATTCCCGTGATCATGTTGTCCTCGTCCACCTCGAGGCTGTTGCAGAAGATGGTCGGCCATCCGAGCTGCCTCATCAGCGGGCTTGCGAACTCGCTGAAGGTGTCCGACAGGATCACGACCTGCGTCAGGGCGCGGACCTTGTCCAGGAACTCCTTCGCCCCTTCCAGCGGACGGATGGTCGCAATCACGTCCTGGATGTCCGAGAGCCTGAGGTTGTGCTCGCGCAGGATGCCCATCCTGTACTTCATGAGCTTGTCGTAATCGGGCTCCTCGCGGGTGGTTATCCTCAGCTCCGGGATCCCGGTCTTCTCCGAGAACGCGATCCAGATCTCCGGAACCAGCACACCTTCAAGGTCAAGACATACAATCTCCATGGCATCCTCCTCAGTTCTCAAGCGCCTTGAGCACGTATCCGATTATCTCCTCACGGTCGATCACATCGTCGTGCAGGACCTTCTTCTCACGCAGCGAGCTCAGCGCCGCCGGCACGGGCACCTTCGTCGCGTCCCTGATGGCGTCGATCTGCGTGAACTCGTCGTTCTCCGCCTTCAGGCCGATGGCCCTGGACACCGGGTCGGGGAACTTGTAGGGCGATGCCGTCGAAAGGACGATGACCGGAACGTCGTCCGGATTGTCGGCCTTGTAGTCGCCCGCAGCCTTGATTCCGACCGCCGTGTGCGGGTCGCAGAGGTAGGCGTCCTTCCTGTAGGTCTCCCCTATCGTCCTTATGGTCTCCTCCTCCGTGCAGCAGTAACCGCAGAACGTCCTGCGGATGTTCTCCATGGTCCTGTCGTCGGCGGTGAAGACGCCCTCCGTCTGGAGGTCCTTCATCCAGGACGATACCTTCGCGCTGTCGCAGCCCGAGGCCAGGAACAGCAGCCTCTCGAGGTTGGACGATACGAGGATGTCCATCGACGGCGAGCTGGTGCGGTAGAACGGGCGCCTCTTGTCGTAGACTCCCGTGTGCAGGAAATCGGAGAGGACCCTGTTCTCGTTGGACGCGCATACGAGGCGGCGCACCGGAAGGCCTATGAGTTTGGCGAAGTAGCCGGCGAGGATGTCGCCGAAGTTGCCCGACGGGACCACGAAGTCCACTTCGTCGCCGGCCTTGATGCGGCCGTAGCCGATCAGGTCGGAATATGCCTTGAAATAATAGACCACCTGGGGCGCCAGGCGTCCGATGTTGATCGAGTTGGCAGAGGACAGGGTCTTGTTCATGCCCTGGAGCATTCCCGAGGAGTTGATCTTCGAGAAGGCCTGCTTGACCGCCGTCTGGCAGTCGTCGAAGTTGCCGCGAACGGCGCAGACCTTGACGTTTCTGCCCTCCTGCGTGGCCATCTGGGCCTTCTGGATGGGAGAGACTCCCCCGTGGGGATAGAAGACTATGATGCGTGTTCCGGGAACGTCGCGGAATCCCTCCATGGCGGATTTTCCCGTATCGCCCGAAGTCGCGGTGAGGATGACGGTCTCGTCGGAGGCCCCGCTCTGCTTCTTGGCGCTGGTGATCAGCTGGGGAAGCATGGAGAGGGCCACGTCCTTGAACGCGGACGTGGGGCCGCGGAACAGCTCGAGCACGTACATGCCGCCCACCCTGACCGTGGGAGTGAGGTCCTCGGTCTCGAACTTGCCGGTGTAGGCCCTCTTCACGAGGTCGGACATGCCGGTGAAGTCCGGAAGCAGATGGGAGAGGATCTTCTCCGCCATCTCAAGGGTCGGCAGACCCAGGACGGACTTCCAGTCGAAAGGAGAATCCAGGATCTCCGGGGAGATGAACAGACCTCCGTCCGGAGCGATTCCCTTCAGGACCGCCTGGAGCGAGTTGCAGCTGTAGTTGCCTCTTGTGCTTATGTAATCCATGGTTTTTCCTCAGTCGATTGCAATGAGTTTCGTGTTCTCGACGCCCTGGCACTCATCGATGTCCTTCAGAAGGCTGTTGATCATGGCCGGCATGCCGCTGGTGTCGAGCGTGATGGTCACGCTGGCCTTCCCGTGCACCGGCAGGCTCTGCGTGATGGTCAGGACGCTGGCCCCTGCGTCGGAGACCTTGGTCAGGACGTGGCTCAGGATTCCCGTCTCGTGGGAAAGCAGCATGGAGATCACGGCCTTCCTGCCCTCGGACATCCTGATTGGCTCCAGGATATAGTCCTTGTATTTATAGAAGGTGCTGCGGGAGATGCCGACCATCTTGGTGGCCTGCATGACGTTCTTCGCCTTTCCCTCCTCCAGAAGATGCTTCGCCTCGAGGATGTTGTCGAAATAATCCGGAAGTATGCTCTTGTGGACAATCAGGTAGTTTTCAAGCATTTTTTCTCTCCATGCCTTGTCATTAAGCTGTCCGTATGATACATTGTCCTCGATAAAAAGACAAGTGTTTTCAATCCGCGTACAAATTTTATTTTTTGACGCTGTTCAGGGGGACAGGATGGTTATTTCGATTCTCGGTCATGGTGTTGTGGGAAAAGGTGTATGGGAGATGCTGCAGGGCAATCCTCTCTATACGGTAAGGAACGTACTGGTGAAGAAAGGCGAGAAGACCGCCGATTTCATGGTCGAATCCTTCGACACCATCCTGCACGACGACTCCGAGCTGGTGATCGAGTGCATGGGCGGAATAGACCCCGCATTCGAGTTCACTTCCAAGTGCATGGAGGCGGGAAAGAGCATCATCTCCTCCAACAAGGCCCTTGTGGCCGCCCACGGAATCGACCTGCTGAACATCGCGCGCCGCAAGAACCTCTCGTTCCTGTTCAGCGCCGCCTGCGGAGGGGCCATCCCCATCCTGCAGAACCTCTGTCTGGCAAGGCAGACTGACAGCATCGTCTGGGCGGGCGGAATCCTCAACGGAACGACGAACTTCATCCTGGACAACATGGACAGGAACGGACTGGGCTTCGACGAGGCACTGGCACAGGCCAAGGCCCTGGGCTATGCGGAGGCAGACCCCACAGCCGACATCTCCGGAATGGACACCATGAGGAAGATCATGCTCATCAGCATGGTCGCCTACGACGTCCTCCCCAACTCGGACTACAGCATCGAAGGCATACAGAGCGTCAGCGCCGCCGACTTCTCCGTCGCGGCGAAGCTGGGATACACCATCAGGCTCATCGGAAGATGCGGCCTCGCCGATTCCGGCAGGCTCTACGCCTACGTGCAGCCCTTCCTCTGCAGAAAGGGCAGCCTCTACTCCAGCATCCTCACCAACACCAACCTGGCCCAGTACCACGGGACCAACGCCGGCGACATGTCCTTCTTGGGACAGGGCGCGGGCCGCTACCCCACCGCTTCGGCCATCCTCAGGGACGTCTCGTCCGTGACAAACGGGCAGAAGCAGATCCTCAGCGACAAGTGCCTGGTGGGCTTCGCCTGCAACAACGCGAAGGAATGCGTGATGAAGTACTTCGTCAGGTCCACCGGGGCCGGCTTCAGCGCCCTCTCCGACAAGGTGAAGGTAGAGAAGGTCCTCTGCGAGGAGAACGGGGTCTCCTTCGCGGTCACGGAGCCCGTCTCGGTCAAGGACATGCATGAGGCGGCCGCCGAGGCCAGACGCAAGGGCAACGCGGTGTTCTTCGCCGCGCTCCAGGAGGAAGCATGATCAAAGTAGCCAAATTCGGTGGCTCCTCGGTAGCCGACGCAGTACAGTTCAGGAAAGTCAGGGACATCATCAAGTCCGACCCGTCAAGAAGGCTGGTCGTTGTGTCGGCCGCGGGAAAACGCGACTCCAAGGACCACAAGATCACAGACCTGCTTTATCTGTGCCATGCCCACGTCACGTACGGCGTGTCCTGCAAAGAGATATTCCAGACCATAAGCGACAGGTTCATCGAGATCAGGAACGACCTGGGCCTCTCGTACAGGATAGAGGACGAGCTTGAGAAGCTCGGAGCCAGGATAAACAAGGACATGTCCGTGGACGAGCTCGTCTCCCGCGGAGAGTACCTCACCTCGCGCCTCATGGCCGAGTACCTGGGATACCGCTTCCTGGACGCCTGCGACTGCATTTTCATGGACTACGACGGCAGCTTCCAGCCGGAGAAGATCGCAAAGGCGGTCAACGACGCATTGAAGGACAGTCAGGGGATCGTCATCCCCGGCTTCTACGGAGCCATGCCCTCGGGCAAGATCCGCGTCATGAGCCGCGGCGGAAGCGACATCACCGGAGCCCTCGTGGCCGCCGCGTGCATGGCCGACATCTATGAGAACTGGACCGACGTGTCCGGCATCCTCATGGCAGACCCAAGGATCGTCGACAAGCCCAGCCCCATCTCGGAGATCACCTTCGCCGAGCTGAGGGAGCTGGCCTACATGGGAGCCTCGGTCCTGCACGAGGATTCGGTAGCACCCGTCAAGGAAAAGGGAATCCCCCTGAACATCAGGAACACCAACGATCCCTCGCACCCGGGAACCATGATCGTGGACAAGGTCGACAGACAGGAGAACGACCACGACAAGTTCATCACAGGAATCGCGGGAAAGAGGAACTTCATCATCCTCACCGTCTCCAAGCACCTGAACAACTCCAACGAGACCCTCAGGGACGTCCTGGAGATCCTCGACCGCCACAAGGTCCAGGCCGAGCACATCTCCATGGGAATCGACCAGTTCGCGCTGGTCCTCTCGCAGGCGAGCATAGGCGACGGACTTTACGAGATAATCGGAGAGATAAAGACGAAGTGCAAGCCGGACGACGTGAGCGTCCAGGACGACATAGCCCTGATCGCGGCGGTCGGAAGGAAGATGATCTTCCGCCCGGGCATTTCCGGAAAGGTCTTCCACGCCCTCGGAAAGGAAGGCATAAACATCAGGACGATCGCACAGGGATCGGACGAGCTTGCGATTATAGTCGGAGTCGACAACAGCCAGTTCGAGAACACTATCAGGGTCCTCTACCACAGCTTCGCCGGTTGAATCAGGCCTTCGGGTCTTCCTTCGGCCATCTTGCCACGGCCTCTACATGGTCTTCGTCAGCCTGCTTCAGGCTGATGCTGCCGTTGTGCAGGTACATGATCGTGGCCACGATCGGCAGGCCCAGACCCGAGCCTCCGCTTGTCCTCGACCAGTCGCCCCTTGTCCAGGGCTCGAAGAAATCGTTGTCCATGTCGTTCTCGATGTGTCCCCTGTTGGAGATAACCATCTCGTAGCTGTCATCGGTCTCCCTGAGGGTCCATCTGACAGGTTCGGCATCCTCTCCCCTGGCCTCGACGGCGTTTTTAAGCAGTTCTGTGACGGCACGTGACATAAGGGCGTTGTCGCAGCGGACGGCTGCGCACTCTGCGCTGGATTCCACGGCCTGCGAGCCTTCGAAGACCTCGAGGACGTCCGACATGAACCGGGCGGCATCGAGATTCTCCAGAGCCGGCTCCGCGTCTGCCTGCAGTGTCGAGAAGTCGATGACCTTCCCGATTCTTTCTGCCAGGGTGTCGTTCTCCTTCTGCAGTTCGCTCAAGGTCTCGGAATCGGCCTGGAAGACGCCGTCGTTCAGACCGTCGATTATCATCTTCATGGCAGTTGTGGGCGTGTTCAGGTCATGCGATATGCTGTTCAGCCATGCCTTGCGGCTCTTGGCGTTTGCCTGAAGGTCCTTGTCCAGTTCCTCTATCGCGACGGTGATCTCGTTCAGCTCGCTGTTCTTCTGGTGCGGGATCGTCACTCCCGGCTTTCCGTGCGACAAGTCGTTCAGGGCCTTGCGCACGCCGTTGATGTACTTGGCGTTGCGGGAGCTTATGATCCATGCGGCGATCAGCGCCAGCGCAAGGCATACGGGAAGCGAGATCATCAGTCCCTTCAGACAGGAGTTGATGATGTCCTTGGAATACTCGTATGTCCTGGGATTGTACGTCAGGAGGTCCAGGATGACTGCGTCCTCCCCGTCGGCCGCGAGGATGACGGAACCGATCACGTCCTCGTCCCTGAACGAGGCGGGAAGACTGATCTCCACGTTGCTGGTGGCCGAGACATCCTTTATGGTGACCGACGTGACCCTGTTGAAGAAGTCCAGCTTTATCTCCAGGTTTATGCGCGTGGCCTTGCTGACCTTCTTTGTGACGTTGTCGTCGGAGGGGTTCCTCTGGTTCTGGGGAAGGAACGAGGTGAGCATCTTGCCGCTTCCGGTCTTGCCGAACGTCATCACCTCGCTTCCGTCGGCGCTTCTGACGATGAAGCCGCTGATCCTGTCGTCGTCAAGCTGCTGCGAGACCGTGCGCAGGATTCCGTTGATTCCGTAGTCTGCGAACGAACCGTTGCGGATGTTGTTCTCTATGTACGTGACGAAATCGTTGTAGACGTTGTTCATCCACTGCTTCTGGCTGACATCGTACTGGACGAAGAGCACGCCGTACTGGATGACGAGAATCGTTACGGCTATGGCGAGAATGCTGAGAAAATATCTCAGAAAGACCTTTCTCATAAGCTGCTCTCCTCCACCGGATAGCCGATGAACCTGTAACCGTATCCCCTGACCGTCTCGATCCACGGATACGGACCGAGCTTGGCGCGGAGGTTCTTGATATGGGTATCCGCGATCCTTTCATAGGATTCGGACGAATAGTCGAAGCATTTCTTCAGGATCTCGGACCTGGGCAGGATCCTGGACGAGTTCTCGATCAGAAGACCCAGTATCCTCCACTCTGCCGCAGTCAGGGACAGGGGCTCGTCGTTGACCGTGACCTTGTGCTCGATCTCGTCGAAGCAGAGGATTCCGCTTTCAGCCTTGAACCTGTGCCTGTGTCCTGTGTCGGCTTCCCTGCCCCCGTCGATCCTGCGGAAGATGGCCTGCACGCGCAGTACCAGCTCCTTGGGGGAGAAAGGCTTGGAGATGTAGTCGTCGGCGCCCAGCTCGAAACCGTGGATGCGGTCCTCCTCGGCGATGCGCGCGGTCATGAAGATGACGGGGATGTCCACCGTCTCCCTGAGTTTCTTGACGAACTCGAAGCCGTCGCCGTCGGGAAGCATGACGTCCTGGATGAGGAGGTCGGCCTTCGTGATCCTGAAAGCCTCGCGGACAGACGCGATGTTGCCGAACCCCAGGACCTTGTAGCCTGCGAGCTCGAGATATCTTCTCACTCCTTCCCTGATGACCTGATGGTCTTCGACGACGTAAATCAACTTCATGCTTTCTCTATAACCTCTTGAATGGAAGACAACAAGGAAAACGCGGACAACTTCACAAAAGTCCACATTGGCCCCGACGGTTGACATTATATGGGAAAGCGGCCACCATTTTCCACAGAACATGAGCCGCATAGAACTGATTTGCCTGGACATAGACGGAACCCTCATCGACAGCAGCAGGACCATCCCCGAAGAGAACGTGAAGGCCATAAAATGGGCCCACCGGGAGAAAGGCGTGCACGTGGCCGTCAACTCCGGCCGCATTGCCCCGTCGGCAAGGACGTTCATGGAAAGGCTGGGCATACACGAGGCCTTCCCCTCCCTGGGAGGCTGCGTCGTGCAGAGATGGGACGGCTCGGTCATAGAACAGCACTTCATAGACCCCTCCGTGGCGAAGGGGATAAACGCCGTCGTCAGGGATCTGGGCTGCGCGCTTTTCCTCTACATCGGGGACAGCTGGTTCCTGGACCCCGGCCATGACTTCTGGAGGGACTCCGAGACCAGAGCCACCGGACTCGAGGGCACCATCACCGACACAATGGACCTCCTCTCCTCCCGCGCCCCCAACAAGATGCTCGGCGTGGACATGGACCCGGACAAGGTCACCCGGCTGCAGGAAGCCATCCGGACACGCTATCCGGATCAGGTCGATTGCTTCAAATCCTCCGACATCTACCTTGAGATCGTCCCCAAGGGGATAAACAAGGGGACGGCCGTCGATGTCCTCTGCCGGTATTACGGCATCGGGAAGGACGCCGTCATGTCCATAGGAGACTATTACAACGACATCGACATGCTCCTGGCCTCGGGCCTTCCGGTGGCGGTGGCAAACTCCCCTTCCCGCGTGAAGGAGATCGCCGCCTACGTGACGGAGGCCGACTGCGACAGCTGCGGGGTCGCCGAGGCGATAAGACGCTTCATCGTCTGAGCGGAATCCGCTTGAATTCCTACCGAGTTCGGAATATCCTATAACCTATGGAGTACATCAGCACGAAAGAAGCCGCCCAGAGATGGGGCATCAGTGAGAGAAGAGTCAGGTCGCTCTGTTCCGAAGGAAAGATCGAGGGAGCCGCACGCTGCGGCAACTGGGTCTGGAGCATCCCCGCGGGAACGCAGAAACCCGCCGACGGAAGGACCCTCAGGTACATGAAGAACCGCGCCCTCAGGACCGGAAGCCAGGACTACAGGGAAGCCGACAAGCTCCGCTCAAGCGCGAGCCAGTTCACGCTGACCACTGACAAGAAGGTCGAGATCGTGCTGGAGGCCCTCACCTACGACAACACGGACATCTCCTTCGAGCAGGTCCTTGCCATATTCAACCTCGAGAACCAGGAGGGAATCCCCCTCGAGAAGCAGATCATGGCGCTGAACATGCGCTCCACGCTGTCCATGATCCCGTTCGAGCTGAACGAGAAGAAGCTTCTGGACCTGCACTCCAGGCTGCTGATGTCGATTGACGAGAGATACGCCGGAAGCTACAGGCTCGGCGGAAACCAGAGCCAGGAGACCGAGGCCATGTTCTCCCAGTACAACGGGACCTGGTCGGTACTCCACCCCGTGGCAAGGGCGGCCTTCCTGTTCGCCGAAGTCCTCAGGATCCAGCCGTTCGAGAAAGGCACCGCCGAGCTTGCGTTCGTGCTGCTTGCCAACGAGATGTACAAGGCCAAGCTTCCGCCCGCAGTCTTCGGGGCGAACCAGATACCCGAGCTCAAAGCGGCCCTTGCCTCCACTTCCATGAGAGGCAACAGCCAGATGCTTGTGTCGATGATTCTTGATGCCGTGACGGGCAATATCCAGAAATAAGGCTTACCTGCCGAACCTCTGCCAGAGTTTCTCGAGGGAATAGAAGTCCCTCATCTCCCTGCTCATGAGATGGATCACTATGTCTCCGCAGTCGATGAGCTCCCAACCGTCGTCTCCGACGGCCTTGTGGCGGTTCCTGACCTCCAGGCCCAGGCTGTCGATCTCGCCCCAGATCTCATGCGCGAGGCCCCTGAGGTGTCCGAGGCTCGTCACCGTGCATATGATGAAGCAATCGGTCCAGGAACAGTCATCCGAGACATCGATGGTAGTCACTTCCTGACCCTTGTGGTCCGTAAGGAAGGCACAGAGCTGTTCTGCCTGACGTGCGGTTTCTTCTTTCATTGTATTCCTCCGAGAACCTGCTCCAGCCATTGCGAGAAATAACGCTGGGAGAAGTTCAGATCGTCTGTATCGAAAAATGCATGTGCGTCGTAGCACAGGCCCTTGGGCGTCCTGTCGGCGAGAAACTTCAGCAGGTTCTCCGCATCCTGCCCGCAGAGCTGGTTCATCTTATCCGACACGGGTTTTTTGCTCAAGACCGGAGCCTTGAGTATCATGGTGTCCACGCGCTTCCCGCTTGAAGCGGGCTCGTCCGACTCCGAGCCAAGGGCGTCGAGCATGTCCCTGATGGTCTGCAGCGTATCCGCAGTCCCCAGGATGAACCCGCTGTCCTTCAGCCCCACGTAGTTGCGCATGGCTATGGGAATCGAATCCAGTCCCGAAGCCTTTCCCCAGAGCAGTATCTGCTCCAGAGGCAGCCTGATGCAGTAGAAGGTCCCCGACGAGGGGACGTACACCATTGCGTAGGCGCTGTTCTCGAAGTAGGCGTAGTAGCATACCGTCGTCTTGCCGGAGCACGAGCAGAGAAGCAGGGCCGTCAGGATGACAAGCGCAAAGAGTACGGCTTTCGTCTTTCTCCCCTTCTTACCCATAGATGCAACCCTTCGACTTCTCGAGCCAGGCCTTCATTGCGAGCGAACCGCTGGAGGCGTCGTGGAAACCCTTCGCCCTCCAATGGTCAATCATATCACACAGGATACGGTAGGCGCACCGGTAAATGCTTCCGGCCCCGAGATAGAAGGCCCTCTTCTCCTCCGCCATGAAGGTCCTCGACGGCTCGATGTAGTCCGCGATGAAAAGAGCCAGGGCCAGGTCGTCCATACCGGCGTTGCCCGTGGTGTGCGTGCAGAGGGCCCTGTACCATGAGAACGGAAACGCTCCCGCAAGTCCCATGGCTATCTCTGCGGACACGGTTCCGTGCGCAAGGACAGGCGCCTCGATGTCCTCTGTTGACAGATAGACATTGTTTTTCCTGCAGTAGTCCAGAAGTTCGGCATCCGTCATCTCGCGGGCGATGTCATGGGCAAGGCCGCAGAAAGTTGCGGCGGAAAAGCCTTTCCAGCTCTTCTCGTAGTTCGTGCAGCGGAAGCGGACAAGCACGTCCTCCGTAGTCCCGGCCACGCCGAGGCTGTGGATGAAACGCTTCTCCGAAACGGTGCGTCTGAGGTAGTCAGTCAGCTGCTCAGCTGTAAAGATTGTTGGCTCTGACATATTCCCTCACCCTCTGTGACAGATAATCGAGATTGGCATCCCTGTCCGCCCTGACGGCGCTCGAGGACTGCGGTGCAAGCTCTGACGGCTCGAGCTTTTTGTACCTGATGTTCTCCGGAAGGTCCTTCCAGATCCCGTCGTCGCCCGACCTGCGGCAGATGAGGAACTCGACGTTGTCCCTCAGGTAGCCGAAGTCGTGCCAGCGGGAAAGACCGCCCACATGGTCGTCGCCCATGACAAGGCCGATTTGCGCCGACGGGTCGCTCTCACGGAAGAAGCGCACCGTGTCGGAGGTGTATGAGACTCCCCCGCGGCTGATCTCCATGTCCGAGATGACGATGTCCGCTTCCCTGTCCTGCGGATAGATTTCCCTGTAGTCCTGAAGGGCGAGCGAGAGCATCTCCAGACGGCACCTGTCCGATGCCAGAGGAGAGCTTCCCTGCTTGAAATTGCTGAGTTTCGCCGGAATCAGGATGAACTTCGTGTAATCCGTCATTGAGACGGCGCAGTGGAGCAGGAAGAGGTGGCCCAGATGGACCGGGTCGAAACTGCCGCCCAGGATGGCGATCCTATTTCCGCTCATATTCCTCCTGCGTCTCCGGATAGTATGCGTCCGTGTCGGGTCTCGAGGAGAAGCCCTTCTCCTCAGCCGGCTTTCCTATCATGTCGACGAAGGCCTTCATGATGGGTTTGACCGAATCCTCGTCGAAGATGGACATCCCGAACACCGTCTTGTCGCTGTACTTGGCCTTGAAGCGCTCGAAGTTCTCCGGCGCCCCCTCCTCGTCCAGCTTGGTCCCGATAAGGACCTCCTTCTTCATGACAAGGTCCGGCGAGTACGTCTCCAGCTCGTTGCGCAGAAGCTCGTACCTGTCCAGGAAATCCGGATCGGAAATGTCCACGAGATAGGCCAGCCCTCCGGTCCTTGAGATGTGCCTCAGGAACTTGAAGCCCATTCCCGCACCCTGGCTCGCGCCTTCGATGATTCCCGGGATGTCGGCTATGACCACGTCCTGCTCGCCCAGACGCATCATTCCCAGCTGGGGGATCTTCGTCGTGAACGGATAGGAAGCGACCTTGCTCCTGGCGTTGGTGAGCATGTTCATCAGCGAGCTCTTTCCGGCGTTGGGGAAACCCACGAAGCCGATGTCCGCGATGACCAGCAGCTCAAGACCCACGCGCATCTCGATTCCCGGCTCGCCCGGTTGGGCGAACTTGGGAGCCTGTCTCGTCGATGTCCTGAAATGGTAGTTGCCCAGACCTCCGCGTCCTCCCTTGAGGAAGACGAAGCGGTCCACCCCGGTGAGGTCCTTGATGATCTCGCCGGTATGGGCATCCTTGATGACCGTTCCCGGGGGAACGGGGATCTCCATGTCGTTCCCCGCCCTTCCGTAGCAGCGGGCGCCGCTGCCGTTCCTGCCGTTCTCGGCGCGGAAGGTGCGGATGATCTTCAGATGTGCCAGCGTCCTCAGGTTGTCCTTGACGACGAAAACGAGATCTCCGCCTTTTCCGCCGTCACCGCCGTCGGGACCGCCTTTTTCGACGAATTTCTCGCGCCTGAATGAGACACAACCATTGCCCCCGTTTCCGGAGGCAATGTCGATATAGGTTTCATCTGAAAAACCGAACATAGAGTGATTTGCTCTTCAGTTGTCAGTTCTCTGCCTTGATGCTGACGTACTTGCGGTTGTTCCTCTCGTGATAGAGGACCTCTCCGCCGACCTTTGCAAAGAGAGTGTAATCGGATCCGAGACCGACGTTCTCGCCCGGATGGATCTTTGTTCCGTGCTGACGGACAAGAATCTCACC
>JAGABK010000033.1 GCA_017614625.1 Spirochaetales bacterium | reverse complement strand
GTACGCGAAGTTCGGCGTGGTTCTGGAAACCGTGAAGAAGAAGCTGGCTTCCGCTTCCAACGAGATTGACAACGCCTTCACGAGACACAGGGCCATGGGACGCAGGCTCAGGGACGTGGAGGCCGTGGAACTGCCGGAAGGGGAGACCCCTCTGCTTGAGGCGCAGGATCAGGACAGCTGAAAGCTCAGGTGTACGACCCTATAAGCTCTTTGATTATCTCGCGGATCTTCTGCTTGTTCTGCGGGAAATAGACCATCTGGAAAAGATATGTCTCGAGAAGGATCTCGAGCTTGTCGGCCACGTCCTGCGGGCTGCACTTCTTCATCTTTCCTTCCTTGACGGCCTGTCTTATAAGTCTTGCGCAGAGAAGATTGAGCTTCGCAGTCCTGCGGTACACCGTTTCAGTCAGCCCCTCGAACTGGTCTATGACCTTCAGGAAGTTGTGGACCTGCTTCTCGTACATGTCCGCCTTGTCGAGGATGTCGTCTGTCACGCGGGTGAGCCTTTCGACAGGGTCTTCGATCTTCATCCAGTCCTCGGAGGTGTACTGCTGGAAGGCCACGTCGGTGGTGTACTTGACGGCGAACTGGAAGAGCTGCGACTCGTCCTTGAAATACTGGTAGACCGTGGTGCGGGAGAGACCGCACTCGGACGCGATGAGGCTGAGGTTTGTGTTCTTTCCTTCGCGGGCGTAGACCTCAAGGGCCGCGGACATTATCTCTATGCGTCTTTTCTCATGGTCTATCTTCTTTGGCATGTTGACATTATATGACTGAATGTCGAAAACGTAAAGGTTTGTTTCCTTTTTGTCGCGTTTTGTTGCCGATTGCCATGTGTTTTTGTATTTTTAGTGTCATGGTGGTGTCGCAGCCGCCTGATTGTCGATGCAAAAGACACTAGAAGAAGCCATGGAGGCTTGAAATGAACATAGACAGATTCACCATAAAGATGAAGGAGGCCCTGCAGGGGGCCGAGAACATCGCCTCAAGGAACAACAATGCCCAGATAGACAACGAGCACATGTTCCTCGCCATCCTGCAGCAGCAGGACGGAATCGCCGAACCGCTCCTGGCCAAGGTCGGAGCGGACTTCAAGGGCCTTCTGGCTGAGGCCAGGACCCTTGTGGAGCGTCTTCCCAAGGCGTACGGCGGCGCGGTGAACATCGGCGTGTCGTCGCAGCTGTACCAGGTCCTGACCAATGCCCAGACGGAGGCCGACAATTTCAAGGACGAGTATGTCTCGACCGAACACGTGGTACTGGCCCTGTGCGGGGACGACGGTGCGGTCGGCAGGCTCATGAAGAGATTCGGAATAACGCGTGATGCGCTCATGCAGGCGCTTCAGAGCATCCGCGGAAGCCAGAGGGCGACAGACCAGGACGCAGAGAGCAGATACCAGGCCCTGCAGAAGTACTGCCGCGACATGACGGCCCTGGCAAGACAGGGCAAGATGGACCCGGTCATCGGCCGTGACGAGGAGATCAGGCGTGTGATGCAGGTCCTCTCAAGAAAGACGAAGAACAACCCGGTCCTCATCGGAGAGCCCGGCGTCGGAAAGACGGCCATTGTCGAAGGCCTGGCCCAGAGGATAGTAGGGGGCGATGTCCCCGATTCGCTGAAGGACAAGAGCCTGCTCTCGCTTGATGTGGGAGCCCTTGTGGCCGGCGCCAAGTTCCGCGGCGAGTTCGAGGAACGCCTGAAGTCCGTTGTCAACGAGATAACCAGAAGCGAAGGACGCATAATCCTCTTCATAGATGAGCTGCACACCATAGTGGGCGCCGGAGCCGCCGAAGGCTCCACCGACGCGTCCAACCTCATCAAGCCGGCCCTTGCAAGGGGAGAACTCCATGCCATCGGAGCCACGACGCTGGACGAGTACCGCAAGTACATCGAGAAGGACAAGGCCCTGGAGCGCCGTTTCCAGCCGGTCTTCGCATCCGAGCCGTCGGTGGAGGACACCATCTCGATCCTGCGCGGAATCAAGGACCGCTACGAGGTGCACCACGGCGTGCGCATCAAGGACGATGCCCTTGTGGCCGCCGCAGTGCTTTCAAACCGCTACATCACCAACAGGTTCCTGCCGGACAAGGCAATAGACCTGATAGACGAGGCTGCCAGCCAGCTGAAGATCGAGATCGAGAGCCAGCCGGAGGAGCTGGACAAGATCGAAAGGAAGCTGATGCAGCTCCAGATCGAGCAGCAGGCCCTGTCCAAGGAGGACGATGATTCCTCAAGGGCACGGCTTGAGAAGATCAACGCCGAGCTCGCGGACCTGAAGAACACCAGGGACACCATGCACCTGAGATGGGAGAACGAGAGAAGCGCCATCGAGGGAATCAGGGAGAAGAAGTCGCAGCTTGAGGAGCTCAGGACACAGGAGGCCATAGCAGAGCGCAACGGCGACTTCGCCAAGGCCGCCGAGATCGTCCACGGCCGCATACCGCAGCTGCAGAAGGAGATCGAGACCGACAGCGAGCGCCTGAAGGCCGTGCAGGGAGACAACAAGCTCCTGCGCGAGGAGGTCGACGAGGACGACATCGCAAGGATCGTCTCCTCCTGGACCGGAATCCCCGTGGCCAAGATGCAGGGCTCGGAGATGCAGAAGTACCTGAACCTCGAGAAGGAGCTTTCTGCCCGCGTCATCGGGCAGGACGAGGCCATAGCCGCTGTAGCAAATGCCATCAGACGTAACAAGACCGGCATCGGCGACGAGCACAGGCCTCTGGGATCCTTCCTGTTCGCAGGTCCGACCGGAGTGGGAAAGACGGAGCTTGCCAAGGTCCTGGCGTCCATGCTCTTCGACGACGAGAAAGCCCTGACAAGGATCGACATGTCCGAGTACATGGAGAAGTTCAGCGTCTCGCGTCTGATCGGAGCACCCCCGGGATACGTTGGCTACGACGAGGGCGGACAATTGACGGAGATCGTAAGGCGCCGTCCGTATTCGGTCGTCCTCTTCGATGAGATCGAGAAGGCCCATCCGGACGTGTTCAACGTGCTGCTGCAGATCCTGGACGACGGAAGGCTCACCGACGGGCAGGGAAGGCTGGTGGACTTCACCAACACGATCATCATCATGACGAGCAACCTCGGAAGC
>JAGABK010000032.1 GCA_017614625.1 Spirochaetales bacterium | reverse complement strand
CTTCACAGGGATGTGGACCGTGTGATCCTGATGCGCGAAGGTCGCATAATCTTTGATTCCACTCCTGCCCAGCTGCTGAGTACCAATCTGTTGGTTGAAAGCGGAATAAGGGAACCATTATACATAACAGCTTTAAAATATGCAGGTATCTCCATAAGCGAGGACATCGAACCGCAACGCATAGAAACCCTCAGACTAAGCGAGGACGATAAGAACAGCGTCCGCCAATGGTACCGAAGCACCCCTGTTCTGGAAACCAAGATATCCGATCTGACTGCCATCGGAGCACGAGGTCTTAGCTTCTCTTACGCCAACGGACACGTCGCCCTGAGGGACATAGACGTGGAGGTGCGCAAGGGCGAGATGATCAGCATTGTCGGGCGCAACGGTGCGGGCAAATCCACCTTTGCCAAGATTCTCTGCGGTTTCGAGAAACCCCGGAAGGGGAATCTGATGCTGGACGGCAGGGACATGTCCGGTCTTTCCATAAAGGAGCGTGCGAGATTCGTAGGCTATGTGATGCAGAACCCCAACCAGATGATCAGCAAGACGATGATCCGCGAGGAGGTAGCCTTGGGACTGGTTCTGGACGGGAAGCTTTCTTCCGAAGAGATCGACAGGCGAGTGGACGAGACGCTTCGCATCTGCGGCCTCTATCCTTTCAGGAACTGGCCCATCAGCGCGCTTTCCTACGGTCAGAAGAAACGTGTTACCATAGCTTCAATCCTCGTAATGGGTCCGGATATCATAATCCTGGACGAGCCTACGGCAGGACAGGACTACAGGCATTACACTGAAATCATGGAATTCCTCCGGGACCTTAACGAAAGGGGAATAACGATCATACTGATTACGCATGACATGCATCTGATGCTCGAATACTGCAGCAGGGCGGTGGTGTTCTCGGATAGCCGCAAGGTAGCGGACCTGCCTTGTGAGACGGTCCTGACGGATGAGAAGGTTGTACAGGAGGCGAATCTGAAGGAGACATCTCTTTCAGCTCTTGCCACCATGTGCTCAATCGATGACCCGCAGGATTTCATCAGGCGGTTCATAAGCGCGGACAGGGAGGTGCGGAATCAACAGCGGTCTGTTTAACTATATCAACAGGCAGAGTCCCATCCACGCTCTGTCGGGAGCAACCAAGCTTTCCTGCCTCCTCCTGTGGACACTGGCAGCCATGACCACGTTCGACACCAGGCTGCTTGCAGGCCTTGCCGTCTTTGCATTCATCGTGATGGCTCTGGCCCGGATCAGGATATCCGATGTAAAGGTCCTGTTCTGGTTCTCCTTCGTTTTCATGGTCCTGAACAACCTTCTGATCTTCCTGTTCAGCCCGGAGCACGGATGCACGATCTATGGCTCTAGAACCGAGATATGTCACCTTTTTTGGAGGTATTATCTAGTTTCTGAGCAACTGTTTTATCATCTGAACGTTGTTCTCAAATACCTTGCCACCATACCTGTTGTAATCATTTTCGTCTCCACTACGGACCCCAGCGAATTCGCCTCCTCGCTCAACAGGATAGGCATCAGCTACAAGGTGGCCTATTCGGTTTCGTTAGCGCTGAGGTATATCCCGGACATCCAGCGTGAGTACCATGACATCTCCACCGCCCAGCAGGCAAGGGGACTGGAGATGGCAAGCCGCAAGCAGTCTCTGATCAAGCGGCTCAAGAATGCGGTATTGATGCTATTCCCGCTGATTATATCCAGCATGGACAGAATAGAGCGTATCGCCAATGCCATGGAGCTCAGGGGATTCGGTAAGAACAAGAAGCGCACTTGGTATTCCTCCCGTCCTTTCAGGGCCGCCGACTTCCTTGCTTTGGCCGTCTGTATTCTGATGATGGCAGGCTCGATTGTCCTGAACATCCTCAACGGAAGCCGGTATTTCAACCCGTTCATCTGATTTCTTTCAATTATTTGCATTCTTTTTTGTTTTTCGCATAAAAGACAAATTGACCGCTGACAATAAATCGTCTAGAATCACATCAAGGATTGACATATTTTAGGAGTTGGGGAGCATGCGCAAGAAAGGCATCACGATTTCAGACATCGCAGAAAAGACAGGATATTCCAAGACAACAGTTTCATTTGCATTCAATTGGCCCAACAGGATCTCCGCCGAAGCAGTGGAGAAGATCATGCAGTGCGCAAAGGAACTCGGTTACCACGGAAGCGGTGAACAGGGGCAGGATATCGTAAACAGATACAAGACAATCTGCCTGTTCATTCCCGAGACGGAAGCCAGCGGACGCGGCCCCGTCTGGGCAAGGTCGATGATGACTCTCTATATGCTCTGTGCCAAGGAGGGCTTCATGCTCTCGCTGATGGACGAGAAGCGCATGGCAGACAGCTATTTCCAGCGCTCCAGTGCAGTGGATGCCTTCATGCTCTTCTGCCCGACGAACGTGGAGCCGTCGTTCCTTGAGGCTGCAAAGAAGAGACACATTCCGGTGATCGGAATCAATCTGGATGTCCCCGAGCAGCAGATGGTCACCAACACCATCGCCTGTGCGGACCTCATCATCCAGATCATCAAGGATAAGAACGTCACCAAGACCGCTCCGGAAGGCTCCTACGAGTTCTTCGAGTTGAACGCCTGACAATCATATTCCATTATTTTCCCCATTGAAGTAGACCCCTTGGACTTTTGTCTGTATATTCTATGTAGAAATCACATGTAACAGGGGCATCGAGTCCCCGATGGAGGTGAAATGGCTTTCAGTTACAATCAGACGGAACAGCAGCCCGAGCAGGGCGGCACCCAGAGGAAGGGGCGAAGAGGCTTCAGCTTCACACCCAAGCTCATCTTCCTTGCGATTTTCGTGATCGTGGTGATCATCACGCTGTCTACCGGATTCTTCGTGGTGGACCAGACCGAGCAGGCAGTCATCCTGCGCCTGGGCAAGTATCTCAAGACGGTGGGCCCCGGCCTGCAGTTCAAGATACCGTTCGGAATCGATACCAGCTACCACGTCGAGACCCAGACTGTCCAGACGATGTCCTTCGGATACCGCACGACTTCCACGGGCAACATCTACGGATCGCCGACCAGCTACAGCTATGCCAATTACATGTCGGAGTCCACGATGCTTACCGGAGACCTCAACATCGTCGACATCCAGTGGATAGTCCAGTATCGTGTCGATGACCCCTACAAGTGGCTCTTCAGC
This sequence comes from Spirochaetales bacterium, assembly GCA_017614625.1. Lineage (GTDB taxonomy): Bacteria > Spirochaetota > Spirochaetia > Sphaerochaetales > Sphaerochaetaceae > UBA9732. Next base: position 15,689 of record JAGABK010000032.1, on the reverse strand, counting down.
GTCAACAACCAGGAGAGCACGTTGCGTGACATCTCCAGGTCCGTCATCAACCAGCTTGTCGGAGACCTGCCGATTCTGAGCATCATGACCAGCGAGAGAACCTCAATGGAGGTCGAGGCCCAGGAAATGCTTCAGGAGGCCTTTGACTTCTACAATCTTGGAATAAAAATACTCACAGTCAAGCTACAGGACATCGTTCCGCCGGCAGGTGATGTTCAGGATGCCTTCGAGGACGTCAACAAGGCCATCCAGGACATGAACAAATACATCAACGAAGGCAAGGAGAACTACAACCGTGTAATCCCCGCAGCCGAAGGTGAGGCCAACAAGATCATCCAGGAGGCACAGGGTTACGCATCCGAGAGAGTCAACACCGCAACCGGTGACGTCGCCAGGTTCAAGAGCGTTCTGGAAGAGTACCAGAAGAGCCCCGAGATCACTGCCAAGAGACTCTACATAGAGACCATGGAGAAGGTGCTCGCAGGCGGCGAGAACCTGACCATAGTGGACAAGAACCTGGAGAGCTTCCTGCCGATAATGAATCTGACGAAGGAGGGCAACTGATATGAAGAAAACACTTATTACACTTGCCGTCATCGTTGCACTCGTAATCATTGTCATCATCCTGGGACCGTTCTACATCCTCTCTGAGGGTGAGCAGAGTGTCGTCACCAGATTCGGAGCCATCGTCAAGGTCGAGACCGAGCCCGGTCTGAAGATCAAGATGCCGTTCGTGGATACCGTAGTCAAATACTCCTCGAAGATTCTCGCCTGGGACGGAGACGCCCAGAGGATCCCGACCAAGGAGAACCAGTTCATCTACGTGGATCCGACAAGCCGCTGGGTCATCAGCGATCCCAAGCGTTTCTACGAGACGGTCAAGACTGTCGAGAACGCACAGCTGAGGCTGGACGATATCCTGGATTCAACGGTTAGAACCGTCATATCGGAGAATTACCTGAACGAAGCCATCAGGAACTCCAACCGCATCAACAACATGACAGTGGTGGAAGAGGTCTCCAACATCGACGACCTCGAGGCTGCCGAGAGACTCAGGTCTCTGACCGTGTCCAGCACACAGCAGGAGTCCATCAAGATCGGTCGTCAGGGTCTGTCTGACAGGATGCTGGAGCTGGCAAGCTCCTACACCCAGGAGTACGGAATCACCCTCATCGATGTGATCATCCGCCAGATCAAGTATTCGGATGACCTCACCGAGACCGTCTACCAGAGAATGATCAAGGAAAGAAACCAGATCGCCGAGGCCTACAGGTCATACGGACGCGGTCAGCTTGCACAGTGGGAAGGAAAGACCACCAGCGAGCAGATGGCAATCCTTTCCAGCGCCTATGCACAGGCAGAGCAGATCAAGGGTGTGGCCGATGCAGAAGCCACCAGAATCTATGCCGAGGCATACGAGCTGGATCCGGAGTTCTTCGAGCTCTGGAGAACGCTGGATTCCTACAGCCAGACCATGCCCGACATGGAGAAGGTGCTTTCCACAGACATCTCGTACTTCGACCTGCTGTACAAGTAATTATCGTACCGCAAAGAAGGGAAGGGCCGCCGTCTGGCGGCCTTTTCCATATTGAATGAATAATTGAATTTGAATAATATATACGCGCTATGAAGAAAAGATTGATTACATGTGCATTGCCATACGTCAACAACATCCCGCACCTGGGAAACCTCACGCAGGTTCTCTCAGCCGATGTTTTCGCACGTTTCTGCCGCCTCAGGGGCTATGAGACCCTCTATATCTGCGGCACTGACGAGTACGGAACGGCCACCGAGACCAGAGCCGCCAAGGAGGGTGTGAGCCCCCGCGAGCTCTGCGACCATTACCATGCCATCCACAGGGACATCTACAAGTGGTTCAACATCCGGTTCGACCACTTCGGACGCACCTCCACCCCCAAGCAGACCGAAATCGTCCAGGACATCTTCAGACGCTGCGACGAGAACGGCTACATCACGGAGAAGGAGACCGAGCAGCTCTACTGTCCCAAGTGCGACCGCTTCCTGGCAGACCGCTTCGTCGAGGGCACCTGCCCGCACTGCGGTTCTCCCGATGCCCGCGGCGACCAGTGTGACAGCTGTCAGACCCTTCTGGATCCGACCGAGCTGATCAATCCCCGCTGCATGGTCTGCGGAACGACCCCGGTCATCAAGAAGACCAAGCACCTCTATCTGGACCTGCCGAAGATCCTGCCCCTGCTGGAGTCCTGGATCGACGATACCTCGGAGAAGGGCTTCTGGGCGAAGAACGCCGTACAGGTGACCAAGAGCTGGCTGCGCGACGGCCTCAAGGAGAGGTGCATCACACGTGACCTCAAGTGGGGAATCCCCGTACCCAAGCCCGGCTATGAGAACAAGGTCTTCTATGTCTGGTTCGACGCCCCGATAGGCTATGTCTCGATTTCCGCCAACCATACGGAGGAGTGGAAGAAGTGGTGGCTCGACCCGGAGACCACGGACCTCTTCCAGTTCATCGGAAAGGACAACATCCCGTTCCACACGGTCGTCTTCCCTGCAACCCAGCTGGCCACGGGCCAGAACTGGACCATGCTGCACCACATGTCCTCCACCGAATACCTGAACTACGAGGGCGGCAAGTTCTCCAAGAGCAGGGGAATCGGTGTGTTCGGAAACGACGTGCAGGAGACCGGCATCCCGGCCGACGTGTGGAGATTCTACATGTACTGGAACAGACCTGAGAACGCCGACTTCACGTTCACCTGGAAGGACCTCCAGGAGAAGGTCAACGGCGAGCTTATCGGCAACCTGTCCAACCTGGTCAACAGGACGCTTACATTCGTGAAGCGCTTCTACGATGGAAACCTGGGCGAAGGCCCGGTGGACGAGGAGCTGGTGGCGAAGATCCGCGAGAAGGAAGACCAGATCACCGCGATGCTCGAACGCGCCGACGAGCGCGACGCCCTCAGGACGGTCTTCGAGCTGGCCGACATCGGCAACAGGACCTTCCAGAACTCGGAGCCGTGGAAGCTGCGCAACAGCGACCCGGAGAAGGCCAAGCTGATCCTCAGGACCCTCGTGGGACTTATCCGCGACCTGGGAATCATGATCCAGCCGTACATGCCCTCGACATCCCGCTCCATCCTGGGCTTCCTGGGACAGGCCGATGCCAGCTGGGCCGACCTTGCTGATTATTCGAAGGCGATTTCTGTGGGCGAGGTGAGCCTCCTGTTCACCAAGCTCGAGGACAATACGATCGACACCCTGCGCGAGCGCTACAGCGGCAGCCAGCAGGAGAGGGAGGAGAGAAAGATGGAAGAGACCAAGGGCAGCGCCCAGGATCCGAAGGCAGCCGAGAAGGCCGCGAAGAAGGAAGCCGCAAGGGCCGCGCTGCAGGCAGCGCAGGAAGCGGAAGCCGCCAAGAGCGTGGCTGAGAAGTTCGCAGACAAGGTCAAGCTGACAGTCAGCAGGATCACCAAGGTGGAGCACCATCCGAACGGAGACATCCTCTACATCCTGAACCTGGACACAGGCGAGCCCGAGCCCAGGACGATCGTCTCCTCGATCGTTCCCTATTACAAGGAAGAGGAGCTTCTGGGACACAACATCGTTCTGGTGGACAACCTCAAGCCGGCAAACTTCCGCGGCGTGAAGAGCAACGGAATGCTTCTGGCCGCCCAGGACCCCAAGGCTCCGGAGCACACCACCTGCGAGGTGCTGTTCGCCGACGACATCCCCGCCGGAACGCATCTTGTTCCCGAGGGATTCGCCAATCCCGCTGAGATGTTCTACGTCAAGCCGGACCACTTCTTCGCCATGCCGCTCTACTGCAAGGACGGCGTCCTGATGGTCGACGGAAAGAAGATCGTCGGTCCCGAGGGACAGACGGTCGGTTCGAAGAGCTATCTCGACGGACCGGTGGGCTGAGGCTGATTCAAGCTGGCGGTTTAAGGAGTTTTACGCTCAGGCGAGGGACATCACGGCGGCCTTGAACGCGTCGCCGCGGTTGAACTCGTTGCCGAAATATTCGTACCCGGAAGCACCGGGGCAGAGCAGGACGACCTGCATCATCCTGGACGTCTGGTCCAGTTCGGAGGAGGCTGATGAAACGGCCTCCTCTATTTTTTCAAAGGGTCCGCGGAAGGCGATGCGGTGCTTCTTCAGAAGCGGTATGAGCTTCTTCGTGGTGAACGTGCCGTCCAGGAGGTGGACCGACGCGCTGCCCTTGAGCGCCTTGAGCAGGGGGAGGGGATCGAGGCTGGAATCCGAGCCGCCGCAGATCAGGTGGACCGGCAGGTTCTCGAAGTTGTCCATTGTGAATGTCACCGAGGCCGGGATAATGGCGGAGCTGTCGTTGATGAAGATGGAGTTCTCCGTCCTGAGAACCAGCTCCGTCCTGTTGGGGATGCCGCGGAAGCTCTTTAGCGCCGCGTTGATCTGGCGGCTGTCGAAGCCCAGCTTCTTCAGGACCGCGTAGGCTGCCCTCATCTTCTCCGGAAGGGCCTTGGAGATGCCCTTGGAGGCGCTTTCTATGGAGCTTACGTTCTTGGCGCGCTTGGCGGCGAGCTTGCTCACGCCTTCCTTCACCTCAAGGGGGCAGATGATGTGGTTGGCGTGCAGGTTGAACTCGCCCGTCCTCAGGGCCACGTCCTGACGCTTGGGAAGGTCCTCTCCGAAGACCGATGTTATCACGGAGACTTCGACGTGGGGGATGTTCCCGCGCAGGAAGGTGTAGGTGTCCCTGGCCTGCCAGGTGGACATCTCGATGATCATGTATTCGGTGACATCGCCCTTGTCCCATCTCTGGGTCTCGGAGAAGGCCGAGAGACCCATGTTGCCGCACATGCGGGCCTTCTTGCCCATGACGTTCAGGGCATGGCAGAGGGCGCTGGCGGTGGTGGTCTTGTTGCGTGCGCCGGTGACGCAGATTATCTTGACTTCCTTTGATTCGGGACGGGAAGCGGCGTAGGTGAGGTCGTTCTCGGACCTCTTGGCGAAGGCGAGGAATTCGTTGTCCAGTCTGATGGCCGGGCTCTTGACGACTATGTCGGCCCAGATGAAATCGTCCGTCCTGTAGCCGCCGGCGTGGATGGCAGCGCCCCTGGCCTCAAGATAATCGACCGATTCACCCAACGAGTCCCTGTTGCGTATGTCCGTTATGCGTACGGAGTCTCCGCGGCTGAGGAAGTACATGGCGCTGTCGAATCCTCCGCCGTGAAGACCGTAACCGAATATCAGTATATTCATGAAATGCCTTCTGAAATGAAAACAACTGAAAGGGGAAAAGATTACAGCCGGATACCTCAATTCCGCATTGTTTTTTTGAGGTTTCCGATATGGACTAGGGAAGGGGTTTGTAGTATATTGGCCTTCGGTCCGGGGAAGTGACGTAAAACACAGTTCCGTTTCAGAATCAGCGCTTCCTCTTTCCTCCGGACGGAGGACTTCAAACAATGTCTGCAGAGCTTCTCTCTCTTGCCATAGCCATGGTGGCCGGTCTCATGATGACCCGTCTCTTCAAGGTGCTCAAACTCAATTTCCCCGATGTCACGGCGTTCCTGATCGCCGGCGTCCTCGTGGGCCCTTACTGCCTGGGCGCAATCGGCGTCCCGGGGCTGGGCTTCAACAGCTTCGGGGACGTGCAGTCGGTCGAACTGATCTCGACGGTGGCCCTGGGCTTCATAGCCTTCTCGATAGGGAACGAGTTCAAGCTTTCGCAGCTGCGCGGAACGGGGCGCCAGGCTGTGACAGTGGGAATCCTGCAGGCCGTCACGGCGATGGTCTGCGTGGACATCGTCCTTGTCATTCTGACGCTCTTCACGGACCATGAGACCTTCAATCTGTCCGGAGCGCTGACATTGGGAGCCATCGCGACCGCCACGGCGCCTGCTGCGACGCTTATGGTCGTCAAGCAGTACAAGGCCCGCGGAAAGGTCACGGACATCCTGCTGCCCGTAGTCGCCCTGGACGATGCGGTGGGCCTTGTGGCCTTCGCCGTGTCCTTCGGAATCGCCGAGGCGCTTCTGTCCAGCTCGCTGAACGTGGTGGCGATCATCATCAACCCGCTGCTGGAGATAGCGCTTTCCCTCGGCCTTGGCGCGCTCATGGGGTTCGTCCTGACCAAGGTGGAGGAGCTGTTCTTCTCCAACAGCAACAGACTCGCCATGACGATCGGATTCGTCTTCATGACCATAGCACTGTCGCAGTTCAGCTTCGAGGTGGGGCCGGTGACGGTCTCGTTCTCGTCGCTTCTGGTCTGCATGATGCTGGGTGCGGTTTTCTGCAACATGTGCCCCAGGTCCGGCGATGTCATGTACCGCGCCGACAAGTGGACGGTCCCGCTCTTCTGCCTGTTCTTCGTCATAAGCGGCGCGGACCTTGACCTTTCGGTGTTCGGAAAGCCCATAGTGGTTCTGATCGGCGCGCTCTACATAGCCGCGCGTTCCTTCGGAAAGTACTTCGGCGCCCGCGAGAGCTGCCGCATGAGCCACTGCGACCCTGTGGTCTCCAAATACCTGGGATTCACGCTTCTGCCGCAGGCAGGCGTTGCCCTGGGCATGGCTGTGCAGGCCCAGGCGCTGGGAACCTACGAAGGGCGCCTTGTGCGCAACATCGTGCTTTTCGGCGTTCTGGTCTACGAGCTTTTCGGCCCGATGGTGACCAAATGGGCGTTGACGAAGAGCGGGGACATCGCCGAGAAACCGGAGGAGAAGCAGAGCCACGAGAGGTTCGACACTCCCAAGGACCACAGGGAAAGTCAGCATATCTGATGCATTTTTCTGCATTTTTCCTGTATTTTTTTCCGAAACCTGTTCAAAAAAGTCCGGCGTGGCGGTTATAATCTGTCATAAATAACCAGCCGGGGCCACCGGTCGTGAGGGGAGGAAGAAATGTCGATCATTGTTCCCAAGGGTTACAAGTCATGTCTGGACCAGCAGATGACCGAGAGGGCCATCAAGCTTGTCAAGGACACGTTCGAGAGGGAGCTCTCAGGCGAGCTTTGTCTCTCCCGCGTGACGTCGCCTCTGTTCGTGAAGGCCAACAGCGGCATCAACGACGACCTCAACGGCGTCGAGCGCCCTGTGCGCTTCAACGTGGGCAACATGAACGAGACGGGCATGGAGATCGTCCAGAGCCTGGCCAAATGGAAGCGCATGGCCCTTGCCGACCACGGCTTCGCCCCCGACACCGGACTTTACACCGACATGAACGCAATCAGGCCGGACGATGACATCGACAACATCCATTCGATATACGTGGACCAGTGGGACTGGGAGCGCGTGATGTCCGACGGCGAGAGGAACGTCGATTTCCTCAAGAAGATCGTCACGAAGATCTACGAGGCCATCAAGAGGACGGAGTTCCTCGTCTCCGAGTACTATCCCGCATGTGCCCAGACGCTGCCGGAGAATATCACCTTCATCCATTCGGAGGAGGCCAGGGCCCTTTATCCGGACCTGACGCCCGTACAGAGGGAGAGGGAGCTGGCGAAGAAGTACGGCGCAATCTTCCTCATCGGCATAGGCCTGCCCCTGACGGACGGGGTGATGCACGGCGGAAGGGCACCCGACTACGACGACTGGTCGACTCCCAATTCGGACGGTTTCTACGGGCTGAACGGCGACATCATCGTCTGGGATTCGGTCCGCGGCGAGTCGCTGGAGCTCTCGAGTATGGGAATCAGGGTCTCTCCGGAGGCACTCGTCAGGCAGCTTGAGATCCGCGGCTGCATGGAAAGGAAGGACCTGTACTGGCACAGGCGCCTCCTTGCAGGCGAGTTCCCCCAGACGATCGGCGGAGGAATAGGGCAGAGCAGGCTTTGCATGTTCCTGCTGCGCAAGGCCCATATCGGCGAGGTCCAGGCCTCCGTGTGGCCGGATGAGGACAAGGCAGCCGCAGCCAAGGCCGGAATCGTGCTGATGTGATCATTTGAGAAGATCTTTGATTATCCTCTGTATGTGGCTGTCCTCCAGGACGTGTTCATCGTCTTCGAATGTCAGGATCAGGCCGTTGCACGGATAAAGGCCGCACGAGGCATAGTACTGGAGTTTCCCCATGTTCTTCGAGACGTAATCCGGCTTGTCCATCATTCCCAGGTGTTCCCAGTAGTATTTCTTTCCGGTATTTGGATTCATTATCTCGAAGTCGACCCAATAGCTCTTGAAGTTGTCCACTCCGAACTCCACGTCGTTCTTGTACGGTATGCCTGCGTTGTACAGGGCGTCCGCGATGCGTTGCTCCGCGGATGAACGCACGAAGTCGCCGCGCAGGGTGCTGACTCCCTTCTTGCCTGCTTTGATGGGAAGGCTTGCCTTTTCTTTCTGCAGCCAGTCCGAAATCTCCCGGGTGATTGTCTTCTCCAGAGGGCGTACGAAGGACTGCCTCTCCTTTCCCATCTTTTCATATATCATGGCTATGGGCTGGTCTTTCTCGAATCGGAGGAGGTCCTCTATGAGCTTGAGTTCCTTTTCGGCTTCCCTGACGACTTTGATGTAATACTGTTTGGTCGCTAGCACCGAGATGAGTCTTGCATTGCGGATTCTGGTTCCGTACGGGTCGTCTTTCTTTGTGTGGTAGAAGGCTTTGCGCGATTTCCGCATGGAACCTTCCGGAGCTTTCTCAATGTAGTTCCTGCAGCCTTCGATCAGTTTCGTGAGACGCGCCTTTCTTTTCTGTAGTTCCCTCAGCAGCATGGTCCACCTCCTGTTGGAAGTCTAACATGCGGATTGTGATGGCGGTATGCACTTTTTATTGAAGTTTTCAGAGATAAAGTACCTGTTTATGTACTTTTTTCGGATAAGGCAGAAAAAAAGCGAATATAGGGAAATCGGCCATTGGCAGAATGGCAAAAAAATGCCCCTCGCGGTGAGGGGCATTGTCTTGTGTGTTTTTATCAGAACACCACGACGACTTCGCCGTTCTTGTAGGTCTCGGCGACCCACTTCTTGACCTTGTCGCTCTGCAGGGCCTTGACGAGGGCCTGGATTGCGGGGCTCTTCTCGTTGCCGGACTTGACTGCGATGACGTTGACGTACGGGCTCTGGGCGCCTTCGACAACAAGACCGTCACGGTTTGCGGAGAAGCCGGCCGGGATGGCGTAGTTGCCGTTGATGACTGCGGCATCGACATCGTCAAGTACTCTGGGGAGGGTGGCTGCCTCGACCTCGGCGAAGGTGAGCTTCTTCGGGTTGTCCTTGATGTCAAGCGGAGTGGCCTCGAGGTTGTTCGGGTCGTTGAGGGTGATCAGGCCTGCGCTGGCCAGGAGGAGCAGGGCCCTTCCTTCGTTGGAGGGATCGTTCGGGATGGCAATCTTGGCTCCCTCGGGGATGTCGGCGAGGGCCTTGTACTTCTTGGAGTAGAGTGCGAGGGGCTCGATGTGGATTCCGCCGGCGTTGACGAGGTGGAAGCCCTTGTCGCGGTTGAACGACTCGAGGTACGGGATGTGCTGGAAGAAGTTGGCGTCGATGTCGCCGCTTTCGACAGCTTCGTTCGGGGTCACGTAGTCGTTGAAGACCTTGACTTCGAGGGTGTAGCCTTGTGCGGCGAGGTCTTCCTTGATGAGGTCGAGCATGACGGCGTGGGGCTCGGGCGTGGCGCCGACGACGATCTTGTTGGACGCGGCCTCTGTTGCGGCCTGTGCGGATACTGCGAACGCAGCGAACAACACCAGTGCGATTACAATAAGTTTCTTCATGTCATATCTCCTGAAAATGTAATTTGATTATGATGATATCCCTTTGCGGGGAAAACGGTTGCAAAATAATAACGGATTTGAAGGAAAGTACTTATGCCCGCCAGGGCATGCACATCGAGAAGGCCTTCATGATGCGTGTGGTGGAAAATGCTGTCATATGAACCTCCTCAATATCAGGATGGCTTTACTGTACAGAGAAACACGGGAATTTGCAACAGTTTTGTGGAAAAACTATCTGCGGGACATCATCCTTGAACTGATTCTGTTGCCGGTGAACTGGATGAGCTCGACCAGGACGAGGATGACGACGACGGCGATCGCCATGACATCGGGCCTGAAGCGCTGGAAGCCGTAGCGGATGGCGAGGTCTCCAAGTCCACCGCCTCCGATGGCTCCGGCCATGGCGCTGTAGCCGATGAGGTTGATGATCGTCAATGTCAGTCCGGACACGAGGGAGGGAAGGGCCTCGGGGAGGAGGACCTTGAAGACTATCTGGGAATTGGTGGAGCCCATGACACGTGCGGCCTGGATGACGCCGGGGTCGACTTCCTTGAGGGAGGTCTCGACGATCCTGGCGACGAAGGGGGCTGCGGCGATCGAAAGGGGCACGATGGCGGCCTTGGTTCCGATCGCGGTTCCCATGATGACCCTCGAGAGGGGGAACAGGATGATGATCAGGATGATGAAGGGGAATGAGCGCAGCACATTGACTATCTTGCCGAGGACCACGTTCAGAGCCGGCATGGGTTTGAGGCCGCCCTGCGTCATGGGGCTGGTGATGCACAGCAGGATTCCGAGCGGGAGGCCCAGGATCACGGAGAATACGGTGGAGAAGAAGACCATGCTGAGGGTCTGCAGGGTGCTCTGCCAGATGAGGTTCCACATCGCCGCTGTCATTTCTCAACCTCCTCGTATTCGACGGTCACGCCGCGCTCGCGGATTGCGTCAAGGGCTGCGTTGACGGCTTCGGGCGAGCCTGTGATGTCGCAGACCATGGTGCCCATCTTGGTGTCTCCGACCTTCTGGATTCCTGCGCCGCTGATGTTGAAGACCACGTCGAACTCGCGGATGATGTCCGAGATGACGGGGGTCTCTACGCGGTCGTTGAGGAAGCGCAGGGTGTAGTGCGCGGGGACATCGGACCAGATGACCACGCCGTCTTCCCTGACGGACTGGGTGTTGGTGGTCAGGTGGGACATGAACTCGCGCGTCACGTTTGTCTTCGGATTGGCGAAGATGTCCTTGACGGTGCCCTGTTCGACGACACGGCCCTCCGAGAGGACGGCCACGTAGTCGCAGGCGTCGCGCACGACCTCCATCTGGTGGGTGATCATGACGACGGTGAGGTTCATCTTCTTCTGGATGTCCTTGATCAGGGCCAGGATCTGCTGGGTGGTCTTGGGATCCAGGGCGCTTGTGGCCTCGTCGCAGAACAGGATGTCCGGCTCGCATGCCAGGGCGCGTGCTATTGCTATCCTCTGCTTCTGTCCGCCCGAGAGGGTGGAGATGGGGGCGTCGGCCCTGTCGGCCAGGCCTACGAGCTCGAGCAGTTCGGCCACGCGGGCCTTGATCTTCTCCTTTGGGTAGCGGCAGATCTCCATGGGGTAGGCGATGTTGCGCCCGGCGGTGCGCGAGGAGAAAAGGTTGAAGTTCTGGAATATCATGCCGATGTGGCGGCGGCGGTTGATTATCTCCTTTTCCGGGAGGTCGTCCACGCGCTGTCCGTCGTAAAACACTTCGCCGCTGTCGGGTTTCTCGAGCAGGCTGACAAGCCTGACGAGGGTGCTTTTTCCGGCACCGGAGAGGCCGATGATGCCGAATATGCGGTTTGACGGTATGGACAGGCTGACATCCTGGACCGCATGGACGGTCTCGTAGGTGCGCACCAGGTTCTTCAATTCGATCTGCATGAGCAGATGATAACAGTTTTGCACGCAGGTTAACAAGATGCCGGCTGCGGTTCCGGAATGCGGCCGGGATGCATGGAGCCTACGTTTTTATCGAAAAAGATTGCATAAAAATACGGACGGATATATTATTATTCAAAAAGTTTCATTTTTGAAAGCATTCTTTTACAGGGGGAAAATATGAAGAAAGCTTTACTGTTGATCCTTGCTATCGCAATGGTTTTCATGTTCGGTGTCTCCTGCAGCAAGAAGGCGGCAACAACCACGGCCGCGGCTCCTGCAGCTTCGACATCGGCTCCCGCCGCATCAGCGACGACAACGACCCAGACCAAAGAGGCCGAGGTCATCACAATAGCGTTCATCGGAAACACGACCGGTGACTACGCCATGTACGGAGTTCCCGTCCGCAACTCGGTAGCCATGTTCTTCGAGCAGCTCAACGCAGCCGGCGGAATAAACGGCAAGCAGGTCAAGCTCCTCGAGTACGATGACAAGGCCGACGGAACAGAGTCCATCAACGCATACAACCTCGCCAAGGCCAACGGCGCCACGGCGATCATCGGATCCGTCCTTTCCGGCGCATCGATCGCCCTTTCGGATGTGACATACGACGACAACATGCCGCAGATCTCCGCTTCGGCAACCAACCCGAAGCTCACCGTCATGGATCCGGACGATCCCAAGTCCGAGGTCAAGACGAACGTCTTCCGCACATGCTTCCTGGATCCGTTCCAGGGTGAGAAGATGGCCCAGTACGCCGCACAGGTCTACGGTGCCAAGACGATCGCGATCTTCTATGAGAACGGCTCGGACTACTCCGAGGCAATAGTGCAGGGCGTCGAGAGCCAGCTCGAGGCTTGCGGCCTGAAGGTCGTGGCCAAGGAAGCCTTCGCAACGGGCGATGTCGACTACAAGGCTCAGATGACCAACGTGGCCGCAGCCAACCCGGACGTCGTGCTCATGCCGATCTACTACGGTGAGGCCGGACGTGCCATCACGGCCCTCAGGGCTGCCGGATGCAACGCCAAGATCATCGGAGGAGACGGTTTCGGTTCTGTCGTGAACTACGCTTCCGCAGCAGACCTCGAGGGAACGATCTACATGTCCGGTTACGCACCCGGAACACCGTCGGTCGCCAAGTTCGAGTCCGACTACAAGGCCAAGTTCAACGAGGACGTCCCCAACATGTTCGCTCCTCTTGCCTGGGATGCCGCACTGGTCATGACCGAAGGTCTGAAGGCCGCAGAGGCCAAGGGACTCAAGGCAGGATCTGCCGAGTACAAGCAGGCCGTCATCGATGCGATCAAGAACCTGCAGGCCTTCGAGGGAATCACCGGAAGCTACACCTTCAACGCTACCAACGATCCCATCAAGTCGGTCGCAATCATCAAGATCGCCGGCGGCGCAGAGGTCTTCGACGCATTCTTCTGATAATTATTCATCATGATCCACAGGCGCAGGGAAACTTGCGCCTGTTTGGTTATGGATTATGGCCGGTTCCGGTGTATAATCCCTTAGAGGGAGATTCTTGAGGCATGTCTTTTTCTTTGTTGATCGCCCAGCTCATCAACGGACTTCAGACGGGGTCCGTCTATGCGCTTGTCGCCCTGGGGTACAGCATGGTGTACGGCATCATAAAGCTGCTGAACTTCGCCCACGGCGACATCATCATGGTCGGTGCCTACATGACGTACTATGCGATAGCCTCGTTCGCCCTGCCGCCTGCGGTGGCGGTCGTCCTGGACATCGCCGCCAGCACGCTCCTGGGCGTCTTCGTGGAGAAGGTGGCCTACACGCCGCTGCGCAGCGCCCCCAGGCTTTCGCTTCTGATCACCGCCATCGGCGTGTCGTTCCTGCTTGAGAACGGGGCGCAGCTCGTGTTCGGCGCAGGTCAGAAGAGCATGGACCCCATGATCACCGGCAGCTTCATGATGGGCCGCGTCAACGTGAGCTATACCGCGATCGTGACGATCGTCGTCTCGGTGGCGAGGATGGTGCTGCTGACCTTCGTGGTCAACAAGACCAAGGCGGGAAAGGCCATGAGGGCCGTGTCCGAGGACATGGGCGCGGCGCAGCTGATGGGAATCAGCCTGAACCGGACCATAAGCATGACGTTCGCCATCGGCAGCGCCCTGGCGGGCGTGGGATCGGTGCTTTACATGTGCGCCTACACCCAGGCAAGCCCGACCATGGGTTCGATGCTCGGAATCAAGGCGTTCGTAGCCGCCGTCCTGGGAGGAATCGGATCGATTCCAGGCGCCATGATCGGCGGTTTCACAATCGGAATACTTGAGGCGCTGGTCGCCGCGGTGGGTCTTTCCATGTGGAAGGACGCTGCGGTGTTCCTGGTGCTGATTGTCGTCCTGCTGTTCAAGCCCACGGGATTCATGGGCAAGAAGTTGCAGGAAAAGGTCTGACGGAGGGGAGTATGGACAAGCTTTCAAAGGGATTCCGGCTCAAGACTCCGGTCAGGTACATAATCAACACGGCGGTCACCGTTCTCATCTGGGCGCTTCTGACCGCGTTCATCTCGGGCTCGGGAATCAAGGGCGAGTACTACAGGGGCATCCTGATCACTGTCGGGATCAACATCATCCTCGCCACCAGCCTGAACGTCGTCTGCGGCTACCTGGGCCAGCTTCCGCTGGGCCACGCGGGATTCATGGCCGTGGGCGCATACGCCGGGGCCATCTTCATGAAGTCTACTCCGGCGGCAACGCTGCTGAGGGCAGGCAACCATGCGGCAGTGATTCCTTACGTGATCATCGCCGTCATCATTTCCGCCCTGGTGGCGGGTGTCTTCGGCCTGCTGATCGGCATTCCCGCCCTGCGTCTGAAGGGCGACTATCTTGCGATCATAACGCTCGGTTTCGGAGAGATAATCCGTGTCGTCATCACGAACATCGACTCCGTGCTGGGCTTCAAGTTCACATACGGGGCCTCGGGCCTTGCCAGGATTCCCAAGTTCACAAGCCTGAACGTGATATTCGTGTTCACGGCCATCTGCCTGTTTCTGATCCATGTGTTCATGAAGAGCCGTCACGGAAGGGCGGTGCTCTCCATCCGCGACAACGAGATCGCCGCGGAGTCGGTGGGAATCAACACGACGTTCTACAAGACCACGGCCTTCGTGTTCTCGGCAATGCTTGCCGGTGTGGCGGGCTGCCTGTACGCCGGGTACATCGGATCGCTCTATCCGTCGAACTTCAAGTTCATGAAGTCGATCGAGATCCTCGTCATGGTCGTCCTGGGAGGCATGGGCTCCATGCTGGGATCGGTCATCTCGGCCGTGGTGCTGACGATCCTGCCCGAGATGCTGCGCTCTTTCAGCGACTACCGCATGGTGGTCTACTCGCTGGCGCTGGTCCTGATGATGATCTTCCGCCCGAAGGGACTCATGGGAACCTACGACTTCTCGCTTGGCTCGTCCATCGAGTCCGCCGTAGCATGGATGAGGGGGCTGTTCCGCAGGAAAGGCGGCGGTTCTCCTGCCGGGCCTGCCGATGACGGAAAGGAGGCCGGACGATGAGCAACGTACTGAAATGCGAGCATCTGGGAATCGTCTTCGGCGGACTTGCAGCCGTCAGCGATTTCAACATAGAGGTCAACGAGAACGAGATTGTGGGACTCATCGGCCCGAACGGAGCGGGAAAGACCACGGTCTTCAACCTGCTCACGGGAGTCTACGTGCCCACGACGGGCGTGGTGACCCTCTGCGAGAAGGACCTTGCGGGCATGAGCACCGTGGCCAGGTGCCACGAGGGCATAGCAAGGACATTCCAGAACATCAGGCTGTTCAGGAACATGAAGGTGCTGGAGAACGTCACCAACAGTTTCAACTACCGCATGAAATATTCGATCGCCGAGGCTGTGCTGCGCCTTCCGAGGTACTGGAAGGAGGAGAAGGCGGCAAAGGAGAGGGCGCTGGAGCTGTTGAAGGTGTTCAACATGCAGGACATGGCCGATGAGAAGGCCGGCAACCTGCCGTACGGCTCGCAGAGGAGGCTCGAGATCATCAGGGCCCTTGCGACCAACCCGAAGCTCCTGCTTCTGGACGAGCCTGCCGCAGGAATGAACCCGGCCGAGACGGAGAACCTCATGGAGACCATCGG
>JAGABK010000031.1 GCA_017614625.1 Spirochaetales bacterium | reverse complement strand
TCTCCAGGGTTTCGCTGAACTTGACCTCTTCGGCCGTGATCTCGGTGTAGACGCGCTCCTTGTTCTGGACAAGCTCGGGATAAGGCTCGCCGTACATTCCGATGACGACCTCGGCGACCTTGGCGAGGAAGGTGCCCTCGATTCCCAGGTGCTTACCGTTTCTGACTGCGCGTCTGATGAGCCTTCTGAGGATGTAGCCCTGGCCCACGTTGGACGGCGAGACGCCTCTCTGGTCGCCCAGGATGAAGGTGCTGGTCCTGATATGGTCGGCGATGATCCTCATGGATACATCGGTCTTCTCGTCGTTGCCGTATGTGACGCCGGCCAGCTCGCCGATCTTTTTGAGAATGGGCTGCATGACCTCTGTCTCGTAAACGCTCTTCTTGCCCTGCAGGATGGCGATTGTGCGCTCGATTCCCATTCCGGTGTCGATGCACTTGCGCTCCATCTCGACGAACTTGCCTTCCTTGGTCTTGCGGTAGCCCATGAGGACGTCGTTCCAGATCTCGAAGTACTTGCCGCAGCCGCAGCCGGGCTTGCAGTCAGGTCCGCACTTGGGGCGGCCCGTGTCGATGAACATCTCGGTGTCGGGTCCGCAGGGTCCGGTCTCGCCGGCCGGTCCCCACCAGTTGTCCTCGCGGGGCATGAAGTAGATCCTCTCGTAGGGGATGCCGCAACTGTTCCAGATCTGAGCGCTCTCCTCGTCGCGGGGAATTCCCTCCTCGCCTTCGAAGACCGTCACGGAAAGCTTCTCCGGGTCGATGCCCAGCTCCTTGGTAAGGAACTCGTAACTCCAGGGAATCATCTCCTTCTTGAAGTAGTCACCCAGCGACCAGTTTCCGAGCATCTCGAAGCATGTGAGATGGTGCGGATCTCCGACGCTGTCGATGTCTCCGGTGCGGATGCACTTCTGGTAGTCTGTGAGCCTCTTTCCTGCCGGATGGGGCTGGCCGAGGATGTACGGCACCAGGGGATGCATGCCGGCCGTGGTGAACAGGACGGTCGGGTCGTTTTCAGGGATGACGGAAGCGCCACTAATCTGTACATGGCCCTTTGAGACGAAAAAGTCGATGAATTTCTTTCTGAGTTCGTTTGCTGTAAGTGCTTTCATAACGGTATCAGATATTATCTGTCTGTCATGAAAAAATCAATATAACGCGCGTCAGAACAGCGTGGGCTGGATGTCCTTAGCCGCCTTCCTTCCGAAGGTGCGGCCGATCTGCAGCGAGCGCCTGACGATGGAGCCCGCGTTGTGGCTCAGGTTCACCACCACCGGGTCCTTGAACTTGCGCGGCCACAGGTAGGTGCGGTTGTCGTACGTCTCGCGCAGGATGAAGACCTTCTTGCCCTCGCGCTCGCTGTACTGGGCCTGCTTCACCCCGCCTCCTCCGTCGCGGCTCTCGATGACGAAGCTCCCCTGGGCCAGCTGGCTCATCAGCTGGTTGCGCATCATGAAGAAGTACTGCTGCACGCGGCGGCTGGGTGCGAACTGGGAAACGAGCAGTCCGTGCTCTGCCACGAGGCGCTGCAGCTTCTCGTGCTTGGGCGGGTAGACGTCGCAGACCGATGTCCCGATTACGCCGATTGTGTTGAAATCCTTGCTCAATGCCTCGATATGGGCCACTCCGTCGATTCCCATGGCAAGGCCGCTGATGATCGTGAAGCCGCTCGATCCGAGGGAATCGACCACCTCGCGCGTAAGCGTCATGCCCCTGTTCGAGGGGTTCCTGGTGCCCACCACGGAGATGCCGGATGTGCTCAGGAGGGAGACATCGCCCATGAGATACAGATACGGGACGCCCGTCACGGAAGCGGGCCAGAGAGGGTGCGAGGGTTCGATGATCCTCACCTTCTCGTCGAGCCTTCCGAAAGCCTTGCGGCAGGCCGAGTACGCATCGCTGATGGTCTGGCTGTCGATGCCCAGGACTTCCGAGTAGCGGCGTACGTTGTACGGCAGTTCCTCGCGCACATCGCACTCGTTGGAGATCTGGATGAACTGGTCCTGGCAGTAGGAGTCGGCTTTGCCCAGAACGGCGCATACCGTCTCGTAATTCAAGGCTTTCTGATAGTTTTCCATGTCTTGATTGTACAATGTTTTTTGGGATTGTGGTACTTGACAGTTATCAATCTTTCGGTTATACATAGTTCTGCACGCCGTTTTAGCTCAGTTGGTAGAGCAAGGGACTGAAAATCCCTGTGTCCCTGGTTCAATTCCTGGAGACGGCAGACAAGGGCAGTCAGAGATGGCTGCCTTTTGTTTTATTTGCGTACGGGGGTATGGGGATGATGACGGACAAGCAGGAGCTCAGGAAGAAGATGCTCTCTCTCGTGAAAAACGGGCCCTCTCCGCGTCCGGAGGACGTGGCAGACAGGATCTGCGCGCTGCCCGAATTCATCGAGGCATCGATCGTGATAACATACATCCCCTTCCCGTCCGAGGTGGACACCTCGGCGGTCATAGACCGCGCCCTCGAGGCGGGAAAGACCGTCGCGGTCCCCCACGAGAAGCCCGGGGACTTCCGCCTCTGCCGACCCGGCTGGCGTGACAGCCTTGAGAGACTTTCAAATAAATGTCTCTGTCCCACGGACAAAACGGGGTTGAACAACTTCTCCCTTAATAGTATCATCGTTGCAGGTGACAAATTAAAAGGAATTATCCTGGTACCCGGACTTGCCTTCACAGAATTCGGAACCAGACTTGGGAGAGGTGCTGGATATTATGACCAACTATTGAATTTGACTGACAAGTCCGAACCGGCGGAGTTCACTTCCGTCGGCATCTGCAGGAAACTTCAGCTGCTGGATTCCATTCCGCAGCAACCACACGACAGAAAAGTACGTATGGTCATCGCCTTCTGACCCTGACATTTTCAAATCATCATTATGCGCAGACTTTTCAAATACGCCCGCAGGCATTGGAAGTTGTATCTGACATCGGCAGTATTCCTGGTGTTGGGTGTCTACCTGAATGCCATGGGGCCCAGATATATAAAGGAAATCATCGACAAGTGCGTCGTAGGCGGACGCGGGGACCTCTTCTTCTCCATAGCCGTCCCGATGCTCGTAGTCTATCTCATCACAGGTGTGGCGAAGTACATCCAGGAGTTCTCCTCGGACTGCATCAGCTCGGCCATGCAGAGGAGCATGCGGGAGGAGACCTTCCGCAGCATCCTTGCCGAGGACCAGTACTTCTTCAGGGAGAACAACCCCGGCGAGCTCATGAGCCGCACCAAGCAGGACATCGAGAACGTCGGCTTCACCATGGGATTCATCTCCATGTTCTTCATCGAGATCGTCTTCCACGTGATCTACATGTCCTACTGCCTCATCAAGATCAATCCGCGCGGAGCCATCCCCGCCCTGGTCATCATGCCCATCATCGCCGTCCTGGCCATCATATCCGAGCCCAGGGGCGACAAGCTCTCCGACAAGAGGTCGGACGACATAGCCGACATGAACCAGAGCGCCACCGAGAGCCTGGGCGGAATCAGGACGGTCAAGGCGTTCGGCCGCGAGCATTCGGAATCAAAGAGGTTCAACAAGCACAACCACTCCTTCTTCCGCCACTCGCTGAAGCTGGACTACCTGTGGGCCAACTGGATCACACCCATGGAAGCCCTGGCCAGGATCATGCTGTATCTGGCCATCCTCCTCTCCGGAATCCAGGTCATCAAGGGCAACATGACCCTTGGAGAGCTGTCGGCAGTGACATCGTACACGAGCGAGCTCGCATGGCCCATGATGGAGATCGGCTGGCTTCTGACGGAGTTCGCCGCCGCAAGGGCCTCGCTGAGGAAGATTTCCAAGATCCTGGACGCCAAACCCAAGATCAAGGACGGTCCCAAGCACCTTGACAACCCCTCGGGAGACCTGGTCTTCGACCATGTCACGCTTGAGGTCGCAGACGGCAAGAAGATCCTGGACGATGTCTCATTCCATCTGGAATGCGGCAAAACCCTGGGCATCATGGGCGCTACAGGCAGCGGAAAGAGCACGATCGCCAATCTCACCATGCGCTTCATAGACCCGACCTCCGGCAGCATCAGGACCGACGGAGTGGACCTGAGGGAGCTGGACATCGAGAGTGCCAGAAGCGGAAAGGCCATAGTCACGCAGGACACCTTCCTGTTCTCCGACACGATCAACGCCAACCTGGACAAGGGAAAGCACGGTCAGCTTCCGCAGGAACTGCTGGAGGAGTCGGCCAAGGACGCTGCTGCGCACGACTTCATCTCCAAACTCTCCGAGGGCTACGAGACGGTAATCGGTGAAAAGGGAGTCGGTCTTTCAGGCGGCCAGAAGCAGAGGGTCTCGATCGCCAGGGCGTTCGCCTCCGGCAGACCGCTTCTGATCTTCGACGACGCCACCAGCGCGCTCGACATGGAGACGGAGAAGAAGGTCCAGAGGGCAATCAACCACCGGCACAACCTCACGATGATGATCATCGCGCACAGGATCTCCGCGGTAAGGGAGGCCGACGAGATCATCATCCTCGACCACGGAAGGATTGTGGAAAGAGGAACCCACGAAAGCCTCATGGCTCTCAAGGGCAACTACTACAAGACCTACATCACACAATACCCCGACGAGGAGGTATCCTGATGGCAGTAAACACATATAAAGAAGACGAGAACGTTTCGAACGTAAGCAATATGAAAACCCTCCTCAGGACAGTCTCCTACCTGAAGGACTACAAGATCCAGACAGCCCTGGCCATCTTCATGATCCTTCTGGAGACCCTGATCGTCGCCTACCTTCCCACTCTCAGCGAGAAGGCCGTCGACGTGAACATAGCCAACGGAGACGTCCGCGGACTCATCATCACCATGGGCATCGCGGCGGGCCTGGCCCTCTCCTCCTGGCTTCTGACGATGGGATTCAAGAAGATACTGGCGAACGTTACCAACAAGATAATCTACGACGTAAGGCAGACGGCGTTCGACCACCTGCAGACCCTGTCGCTGTACTACTTCGACTCAAGGCCCACGGGAAAGATCCTCAGCCGCCTGATCAACGACGTGTCCTCGCTCAAGGAGATGTTCACGAGGCTCATCACAAGCCTTATCCCGAACCTCTCGCTGATTGTCGTCATCGTCATAATCATGCTGAGGTCCAGCCCTGTGCTGAGCCTTTCCGCCTTCCTGGTGGTTCCCCTTCTGGTCGTGAGCATCTACTTCGTCATGATCAAGAACTTCAAGAACTGGATGGACTTCAGGCAG
>JAGABK010000030.1 GCA_017614625.1 Spirochaetales bacterium | reverse complement strand
GGACGGGCGCTTGCCTATGAGTCCGCCGAGCAGAGGCAGTCCTTTCCCAGACCCGGATGGTGCGAGCAGGACCCGGACGAGATCCTCAGGCTCTCGCTGGAAGTGTATTCGCGCCTTCTGGAGAAGACAGGCCTGCACCCCGCGGACCTCTCCTGCATAGGACTGGACCACCAGGGCGAATCCTGCCTTGTCTGGGACAAGGTCACCGGCCGTCCCGTCTATCCGATAATCACATGGCAGGACCGCAGGATGGCCGCCGTCTCCGACGCTTTCGGAGCGGAGCACGGGGACAGGATCAGGACTCTCACGGGGCTCAGGTCCGACTCGTACTACAGCGCCTGGAAGATCCGCTGGATCCTGGACAACATCCCGCAGGGGCAGAAGAGGGCCGAGGCCGGCGAACTGCTTGCAGGAACAATCAACACCTGGCTCTACTGGAACTACTCGGGCCGCAGGGCCTTCGTCACTGACGAGAGCAGCTCCGACGTCATGATGCTCTGCGACCCCAGGACCACGGGCTGGAACGCCTGGCTTCTGGAGAAGATGGACATCCCGCGCGTGATGCTGCCGGAGATAGTGCCCTGCAACAGCGTCCTTGCCGTGACCGACCCGGCCCTGTTCGGGGCCGAAATACCCATAACATGTTCGCTCGCCGACTGTTCGGCGGGAATCGTGGCCTCCGGAGCGGTGGCGGAAGGGGACCTGACCGTGACCTACGGCACGGGAAGCTTCCTGCACCTGATCACCGGAGACCGTTTCATCGTGCCGTCGGAGGGCCTCACTGCGGCCTGCAGCTTCGCCATGAAGGAACGCAAGGCCTACCAGCTCAACGGAATCTGCTACACCGCGGGATCTGCGGTCAAGTGGCTGAAGAACGGGCTGGGACTGATTTCGGATGCCTCGGAGACGCAGGCCCTTGCCGAGTCCGTGAAGGACAGCGGCGGGGTCTACTTCGTGCCGGCGATCAACGGCGTTGCCACGCCTTACTGGGACCAGAGCGCCAGAGGCGCCTTCCTGGGTCTGACGGCCGCCTCCACCAAGGCACACCTCGTGCGCGCAGTGCTTGAGAGCTGCGCCCTCCAGGTGGCCAACTGCAGCAGGATAATGAAGAAGGTCAGCGGAACCCGCATCTCGCGCATAAACGCCATGGGCGGCATGACGGTCAACTCTTTCCTCATGCAGCTGGAGGCGGACCTGTGCGGCATGGAGGTCTCTCTTCCGGCGCAGACCGAGCCGTGCTACGGAGCCGCGTGCATGGCCTTCACGGGCGTGGACGGCAGTTTCCGCATCGAGGACCTCAGGAAGCTTAATCCTCCGGTGAGGATATATCATCCGCGCATGTCCGCAGAGGAGAGCGCACGGCGCATTGACAATTGGACGGAGGCTGTGAAAAGAACTTTGAACTGGCTTCCGAACGGAGTATAGTAATTAGGATAAAGGAGACTTTATTATGGAAAGATATGAATTCAGATACCTGTCGCAGGAAGACATTCTCGCCCTCAACCTCTCATATGCCGATGTCATCGACGCGGTGGAGAAGGGAATGTCGGAGTTCGGACGCGGAACGTGCCAGCTTCCCGTCAAGATCCACACGAATCCCAGGCCCCTCACGTTCCTGAACGCGATGCCCGCATACATCGGCGGAGACCAGGACATCACGGGTCTCAAGTGGGTCGCGGGCTTCCCGGAGAACCGCAGGAAGGGTCTGCCTGTTACATGGGGCATCATGGTCATGAACGACTGCGAGACCGGAGGCGTGACAGCCATCATGGACGCACGCTGGATCACAGCCATCCGCACCGCCGCGGTTGCCGCCGTCACTGCCAAGTACTGCAAGGTGAAGGATACCCATTCCATGACCATCATCGGAGCGGGAGAGCAGGGCAGATGGAACGCAAGGCTCATCAAGATGGTCGTCCCCGAGCTGAAGAAGATCTACATCCATGACCTCTATGACGCCGCGGTGGACGCATACCTTGCCAAGATGCAGCCGCTGATGCCCGAGGTCGAGTTCATCCCAATCAGGAACATGGAGCAGCGCCAGCAGGCCATCGACGATTCGCAGATCCTGCTTTCTGCCACCCAGAGAAGCGACAAGCCCATCATCTACTGCGAGAACCTCCACAAGGGAATGCTCGGACTTCCGCTCGAGAGCACCGCATGGGACGGAAAGACCTATACACAGATGGCCGACAGGTTCATCTGCGACGACTGGAACCTGGTCAAGTGCTATCTTGACGACGGCAAGTACACCGACGGCCTGGACAAGTTCACAAACAACCACCAGATCCTGGGCAAGGTCATCAACGGCGACGCCTGCGGAAGAGCGAACGAGGACGAGTTCGTAATCGCCTCCAGCCACGGAATCGCAATCAGCGACGTCGCAGTCGGCCAGATGGTCCTGAAGAAGGCGGAGGAAAAGAACATCGGAACCATGCTTCCACTTATCCAGGAAGTTGATATAATCAGATAACGTCACGGGTATACAGGGATCAAAGGGAGAATCAGGAGGCTTTATATGAAGCAGAAACTTTTCGTCCTCTCCATGGACGCCATGGTCGAAGAGGATATCGAGTACCTGAAGACACGGCCGAATTTCCAGAGGCTCATGGAGCATTGCTGTCAGATCAAGAAGGTCCAGACCATCTATCCCAGCATCACCTATCCGGCCCATGCCAGCATGATCACAGGCTGCAGGGCAGGAAAGCACGGCGTGTACAACAACACGAAGTATCCCACCGAGAAGACCTATCCCGACTGGTACATCGACACGTCCGAGATCATCAAGGTCGAGGACCTGTTCGCCGCCGCCAAGAGGGCCGGCTGCACCACGGGCGCCGTCTACTGGCCGATCATGGGCAACAACCCCAACATCGACTACAACGTCAACGAGTACTTCTTCTATGAGAAGGGAGAGGCCGACACCAGGGAATCCGTGAGAAACGCATTCAGGAGAATGGGCGCCAACGACGACACCCTCAAGGCCATAGACGAGAACTTCGACAGGCTCCCGACGGAGCGCGGGGCCAAGTCCGCCAACCTGAGGCTCAACCAGACGTTCGACCATTTCATCATGGGATGCATCTGCTCGCTCATCCGCCGCTACCAGCCCGATGTCCTGGTGGCCCACAACTGCCTGCTCGATTCGCTGCGCCACCGCAACGGAATCTTCAACGACAAGGTGACCTGGGGCCTGGACATCACCGACTACTGGCTCGGCGAGATCATCGACTCCATGTACGACGCCGGCGTGCTTGACGACACCAACTTCGTCATCATCTCGGACCACGGCCAGATGAACTTCTCCCGCCGCCTGAAGATGAACGTCCTGTTCGCACGCAAGGGCTGGCTCACCGCCGGTCCCAACGGCAAGCCCACCGCCGACTCGAAGGTCGTTTCCCAGTCCAACGGAATGAGCGACTCCATCTACGTCAGGGACAAGAGCCTCCTGAAGGAAGTCCACGACTACCTGCTCAAGCTCTCCGCCGACGGCGTCTGGGGCTTCTCCGACGTGTTTACCACGGCCGATGTCGAAAAGCTCTACGGCTGGAGCGGCCCGTTCGACTTCGTAGTCGAGACAGACGGCTACACCACCTTCAGCGACGACTGCAGGGAGCCCATGATCGCGGGAATCGACCTTTCTGACTACAGGCTCGGAAAGGCCACGCACGGATACAGGCCGGAGAAGGGTCCGCAGCCGGTGTTCGTCGCCACGGGCCCCGCATTCAGGAAGGACGTCACCATTCCGTTCGCATACACGATTGACGAAGCTCCCACTTTCGCCCATATCCTGGGACAGAGCATGCCGCAGGCAGACGGAAGGGTGATCACGGAGATTCTCGCCTGAGGTCCGGATGAGAGTATTCTTCGTCAGACACGGGCAGAGCATGGATAATCTGCTGAGGCGCGCCTCCGGTTGGAGCAGCGCGCCTCTTTCCGACCTCGGCAGGCAGCAGGCGGCTTCCGTGGTCCCGCTTCTCCAGGGAATCCGGTTCGACGAGGTCTTCAGCAGCGATCTCCTTCGCGCCAGGCAGACTGCTCAGGTGGTGCTTCCCGACTATGAGCCTGTCCTGAGCGACAAGATCCGCGAGATAAATGTGGGAAGCATCTCGGGCACGCTCCGCACGGAGCTGACGGAGAAGCTGGGGGACAAATACACGAACGCGGTCATCAACCACGACTACACCTGCTTCGGGGGCGAGAACGACGACATGGTCCACGACCGCGTCAGCGCCTTCATGAAGGAGCTGGAGAAGCTCGAGGGCTGTGAGAACGTGGCTGTCTTCGGACACGAGGGGACCGCGCACGCCATGGTCAGCTATGTCCTGGATGCCAGGTTCGACATCAAGTGCCTGCGGATTCCCAACTGTTCTGTCATCGTCTTCTCCTACGAGGACGGACGCTGGAAGCTGGAGAAGTTCGGATTGTCGAAAAACCTGTAAAACCTGCATGACATGCAAGGCCTGCATGACCTGCGTGGCCTGCAATACCTGCGATAATGCCCAAGAACGGAGGGGCGCATGCTTACAAGTTCAAGTTCCATCTCACTGATCAACAGATACGGTTACGACGAGACTTTCCGCATCTTCCATGACTGCGGCCTTGATGCCATGGATTATCCCGTGGACGGCGGCACACCCACCGTGGAGGCCCTGCAGAGGGCGAATGTCTACGGTCTGACGGAAGACGAGGTCGTCGCAAAATTCTCCGCCATAAAGGAGAGCGCAGACCGCCACGGAATCATAATAGGGCAGACGCATGCCATCTTCGGCCAGTACGAGCCCGCAGTCACTAAGGAGTTCTTCGACATCACCGTCAAGGACATCCTGGCCACCCACGTACTCGGGGCGTGCCACACAGTGGTGCATCCGATCAAGATGCCCGGACGGATCCTGAATGCACGCAAGGACGAGAATTTCGAGTTGAACCTGAGGTTCTACAGGGGCCTGGTTCCGTATCTGGAGAAGTGGAACGTCAAGTGCGCGATCGAGAACCTCTTTCTGGAGGATGGCGAGGGAAATCTGCGTGCCTCCGAATGCGCGGATCCGCAGGAAACACTGGACTACATAAGCGAGCTGGGGAGCGACCTCTTCTGCGCCTGCGCCGACACGGGGCATTTCTCTCTTGTGGAGAAGGACACGGGGATTACCGTAGGCGATGCAATCCGCAGACTGGGCAAGGCGGTCGAAGTCGTCCATATGCAGGAGACTGACCGCGTGAGGGACCTGCATGTGGTTCCGTTCACGCTCAGGAACACGATGGATTGGGACGATATTATCGCGGCCCTCAGGGAGATAGGCTACAAGGGCAACATGAACTTCGAGGTCATGCCTTTCGTCAAGCAGTTCCCGGATGAGCTCAAGGAAGCGGCGCTTGCCCATGTGTCGAAGGTCGCAAGGTATTTCGCGGAGAAAGTAGGGAACTGAAATCAGATTCTAATTCTGCCGTCCTCTATGGTGCAGCCGCAGGGCCCGATTCCGAGCCGCAGGGACATTTCGCGGCATTTTGCGGTGTCGTTGACCTTGGCGGGGTCGTGAGCGTCGCTGCTGAGGATGATCTTCACGCCGTTTTCTGCGGCCATGGCGAAGAACTCGTCCGTGCTGTATCTGTAGCGCAACCCGTCCGGGGTCTGCACCTTGTCCCGCTCAAGTCCGCGGGCGTTTATCTCAAGGGGCACGCCTTTTTCTGCGGCGCACTGGATGATGTCCCTGGAGGCCGCCTTCGCATCCTCGTTCCATGGTAAGTAGGAGGCCCTGAAGAGGTCGGCGTGGCATCCGAACAAAAAGAGTCCGGACTCAAGGGCGCAGCAGTAGCGAGCCACGTAATCGCGCAGGTATCTTGTGAAATCCTTCGACTGCGAGGCGAAGCACATCCTGCGTGCGTCATGGTCGAAGTAGAGGTGGACGGAGCAGGTGAGGTAGTCGAAGGCATACCTTCCCAGAAGCTCGTCCCTGTAGTAGTTGGCGAGGATGGGCTCGAAATCGCATTCTCCCGCCAGGAAAATGTGTATGGGGAAGTCCTTCTTCGCTTCGTTGACCGCCTTCACGTAGGCGGGCAGGTCGCGCACGAACATGTTGCAGGAGATCGGGTCTCCTGCAACAGGTGCGTGTTCCGTGAAGCCGAGGACTTCAAGGCCTGCTTCCATGGCGCTGCGGACATAGTCGGTGACCGTACCCGTTGCGTGGTCACAGAAGCAGGTGTGCGTGTGAAGGTTTATCTTCTCACTCTTGAATGAGGCCATTATGATTCCGGCTCAGGTTCAGCGGTTGTCTGTCCAGACTGCGTTGACGCCGGCGCCCTTCCATGCATCGTCGGATGCACCTGCACCGTCCTTGTAGTCGATGTTGTCGGCTGTGATCGGAGCGGCAACCTCCGCACCGGTTCCGTCGAGCACGACGGCACCCTTCTCGATCACGAGGGTCGAACCCGTGCGCATGTAGAAGGTCTGTCTTCCCTCTGCGGGCTGGACGGTGACACCCTTGCCGATTGTGGTGAAGCCCTGCTTCTCAAGGTAGATTCCGTATGTCACCCATGCGCCGATCTTGACGTTGGCGGCCTCATCGAAGCTGAGGGTGGAGCACTGTGCGGAATAGACGCCGAACTTGCCCTTGAACTCACATTCGCCCTTCACGAGGACCGTGCCGTAGCTGTGGGCGACGAATCCTGCGGATGCGCCTTCTTCAAGCGTGATGGCCTTGACGTTCTGTACAATTCCGCTGGAACCCTGGAAGACAAGTCCTCTGTACTGGCCGCCGGTGAACTCGCAGTCGACCACTTCCATGGTGCTGTAGCCGCAGAGCATTCCGGTTGCCTTGATGTTGCGGACTATTACTCTCTTTGCCCAGACGGGATCCGCATCATCGTATGCTGCAGGGACATGTGCAAGAGCCTGGTCCTTCAGGCCGTTTGTTCCCTCGTAGTTGACGTTGACGCTGTATCTGCTGTTCTGCGCGTCTCCGAGGATGGTTCCGTTCTGGAGGATGAAGCTGTCGCCGGTGAGGTTGAAAGCGTTCTTGGGAACTTCGGAGATGGTGTGCCCGCCGAGGTCGATGACCAGTCCTGTGGCGTTGGGCATGAAGTTGATCTCAGCGTTGAATTTGGTGAGATCCCAGGTGATATCGTTCTCAAGAAGGATGGTGTCCTTCTCCGGGTCGGCCTGGGCCGCGGCGAATGCTGCGGTGAATTCGTCGAATGTCGTTACATGGATTGCAGAGTCTTTTGCTTTCGTCGCACATGAGGCCAGAATGAGGCACAGTGCCACGAGCAGGATTGCCAGACAGGTTTTCTTCATATTGATTCTCCTTTTGTTTGATAAAGCATGTTGTAATGCCTTCAGAAAAACGATAAGTCAAGAATCTGCGCATGTCAACAAATATGAGTTTTTATGGAATAAAGCACGGCAAATATTGCCAAAAACTGGTCATTTTTTGCTATTATTAAATCAATATTATCAAATTTTCCTTCAAAATGACAAATTGCAATTGAAAACGTAAAAACCATGGTTTATCATTTCAATATTCCGCGTGAAGCGGTCCTTAAGGAGGATCCATGGCAAGAAGACTGTCTGTTTCCGCATGTGCTCTCATCGTTCTGTTCTCACTGGTCTCCTGTGCGGGAACCAGAGGGCTTTCGCCCACCAGCGACCCGTCGTCCGCGGTCTACAGCGGGGTCAGGGGCGACGCTCCTATCTATACATACACTGTTCTCGACCCGACTCTCCAGAATGCCGGAGACCAGGTCAACGTCCCCTGGCGTGAGAACGCCGCCGAGATGGCGCAGAAGACGGGAACAATCAGATTCTACTTCATGAGCGGGGAGAAGCAGACCTATTCCACGAACGCCGGAACGAAGTTCGGAGACAGCTGTCTGATTGCGTTCCCGGACGGAACCATTATGCTGATCGATGCCGGAATGCCCAACTACGCACCGGTTCTCAAGGGCAACCTGGAGGCGCTGGGCGTCAAGAAGATCGACTATGCCGTGCTCTCTCATTTCCATGACGACCACTACGGGGCTTATTGGAGCGGCTACGACTGCATCCTCGACAACTTCGAGATCGGCACCTTCGTCTGGACCGGCGCCTACAACACGTCGGACAACGCCAAGGCCAATTTCCATGCGGCGATCAACCGCAACAACATACAGACGATGCTGGTCAAGGCCGGTGACAAGCTGACGATAGGGGACTGCGTCCTGGAGATCTTCAATCCGAACTACGATGTGGTGGGCCAGCAGCTCCAGGAGGCCACGCTGAACAACGCGTCGATCCTGGTGAGGATCACATACGGTGATTTCAAGGCCCTGTTCGGAGGCGACATCTACGTCGAGCAGGAGATGAACCTCGTGAAGATGTATCCTGAAGGGACCTTCGACGTGGATCTGGTCAAGGCCAACCACCACGGAACCGGCGCATCGAGCTCCAAGGAGTGGATCGCCGCCACCACGCCCAGGGTCGCGGTAGCTTCGTCCGGCAATCCCGTGGAGAACGTGATTTACGGATGGTTCTCCAAGGCCGGGGCGCGTGTCTTCAACGATGCCATCGACGGATACGTGAGGGTCGTCTCTGACGGATACAACTGCGAGGTCACGACCGGCAGGACCAGGACGACCAACCTGTTCGACAACTTCGACCTGCTTGCCGGGCAGGTCTACCCGTCGAACTGATATACTGAAACTGATATACTGAACATTTACAGGAGGTCAGAAACAGATGAAAGCTGAAAAAGCCGTTGCAGTCGGAAGACAGCTGAAAAGAAAGCAATTCACGCCGCTTCCTTACATACTGCTCATTCCGACAATGGTCTTTCTTGTTGTCTTCACCTTTTATCCGCTTGTCAACTGCATAAGACTGACGTTCTATGCAACGGACTCCATCGGAAGACCGGGCGCGTTCGTCGGACTGAGGATCTGGAAGAAGGTCCTCAACTCGGACGAGTTCCACCGCTCGATAGTGAACACCCTGAAATACGCCAGCAGCATCGGAATAGGGACATTCACCCTCGCCATGCTTCTGGCCTACATGAGCACGAAGAACGTCAAGGGATCGAAGGTCTACCAGACCATGTTCGCCCTTCCCATCGCACTTGCCTCGGCGCCGATCGCCGCAATCATGACGTACGTCTTCAGCAAGTACGGAATCTTCAATGCCATAACCGGGTCGTCGAAGATCTGGCTCTCGGGAAAGACTCTGTTCCCCACTGTCGTGTTCATAGTCATCTGGGCAAACAGCGGATCGAGCTTCATATACCTGCTGGTGGGTTTCAGGAACGTTCCGCTGGAGCTTCTTGAGTGCGCGGACCTCGACGGGGCCTCTCCGTTCACCAAGTTCTTCAAGATATATCTGCCCATTGCTTCGCCGCAGGTCTTCTTCGTCATCTTCCTGAACATCCTTTCGGCCTTCAAGTCGTTCGCCATGATCAGGATATTGGTCGGAACAGGAGATTCGGAGCTCGCGGTCCTGATCGTCAAGCTGTACGACTACGCTTTTGTCCGTGAAAGATATGAAACCGGATGTGTTTACGCACTGATTCTTTCACTCGTCATCTTCCTGGTGTCCAGAATCCAGTTCGTCGTCGAGAAAAAGGTGGTATTCTATCAATGAGCAAGCTAGTTATCAAACATAAGACAAAAGAGAAAATCGGCGTGGCGATCAAGATCATCATCGGTCTCATGTTCGTCAGCCCCATTTTCATAGGCCTGGTGTTCAGCTTCGTTCCCGACGAGGAGCTGTACGCGCTTCCCACCTTCAGGACCATAGTCGACAACTTCTCGGTCAACAACTACATCAAGGTCTTCAAGACGCTGCCGATCTTCTCCTACATCAAGACGTCGCTGGTCATGTGCGCCATAGTCATAGTGGCGCAGGTCGTGATCTCGTCGCTTTCGGCCTATGCGTTCGCCTTCTTCAAGTTCCCGGCCAAGAACCTGCTGTTCACGCTGGTCCTGATAGCCATGATGGTCCCCGGACAGGTCGTCACCATCACGAACTTCCTTACGATAAGAAGGATGGGACTCCTGAACACCTACCTGGGACTCACCCTGGTATCGTTCGCGGGAGGAAGGTCGCTGTTCATGTTCCGCCAGAGCTACATGTCGCTGCCTTACGAGATGAAGGAGGCCGCAACGGTCGATGGATGCTCGGAGCTCAGATACCTGTTCCAGTTCGCCATTCCGCTTTCACTGCCTTCGATCTCATCCATCAGCATCATGCTGTTCATCGGTGAGTTCAACGCCTACCTCTGGCCGCTGCTGGTCTCCAGGAAGCCCCAGATGTACACCATCCAGATCGGAATGGCCCAGATGATCGGAAGCGACGCCATCCCGAACTACGGAAGGATGATGGCCGTCGCCATGCTCTCGCTGATTATCCCGATCATAGTCTTCATCATAGGCGAGGACTACCTGATCGCCGGTATGACGAGGGGAGCGGTCAAGGGCTGATTCTGACAGTCGAAACAAAAATGTAACTTTTCCGGGCAGGACTTTGTTTATGCAGTTGAGAACAAAGTCCTGCTTTGTTCTTGCATAGGAGAAAACGAATATGAAGAAAGCTATTATAATCATCCTTATCGCAGCCGTTGCCGCGACATCGGTCTTCGCTGCTGATTTTTCACTAGGTGTCGCGCAGAACCGTCTGCACACCATGATCATCGGAGACCTCGACGGAGAGCATTTCGGAGTTGAAGGTGCGGTAGGTATTCCTCTGGTATACGGTATTCTGGGTACCATCGACTACATCAGCCGCGGCGGAATAAATGAAGAGACGGGAGAGAAGGAAGATTACGATCTGACGGGTCTTTTCCTCATGCCCGGTGGTGTGGTCAACGGATATTTCAAAGCCGTCGACACCGAGCACTTCCAGCTTCGTCTGGGTCTTCAGGGAGATGCGATCTCACTCATGAGCGATGACCATTTCTCATTCGTCGCTCTTGCCGGCGTTTCCCTCGGACTTGATTTCAAGTTCAACAGCGGTTTTTCCATCAACCTCACAGGAGCCTTCCCCCTTGCTGCCATGCTTCCTGAAGAAGTGTCCAAGTTCACATTGTTCTACTACACCACGAAGGAAGAGGACAACTGGGACTTCCTGATGATTCTTCCTCTGATCGTCAACCAGTTCGCAAGGCTGTCGTTCAAGTGGGAGATCTGACCGGCTGTCGGAAAATCAATTCAATAATCAGAGCAAGGGACTGTCGCAACGGCGGTCCCTTCTTTTTGTCTGGGTGGGTGTGCCATGAATCAGCGGAAAACTTCATTTCATGGCACAGGTCCCTGCATTTTGTGCCATGAAACAGCTGAAATCAGGAAATCATGGCACAATTATCCTGAAAGTGTGCCATGAATCATCTGAAAAACCGAAATCATGGCACAAACCGGGTAAAAAAAGGCCTGCCGCGGACGACAGGCCTTTTTCTGCTGTAGGGAGATTACTCCGCTGCAAGCAGGTAAGTGGTGAATGCAATCATCTCCCTGGTTGCGGGTGCATCGGCATCGACCGTGATTCCGAACTCCGGCAGGTATGAAAGCACGAACGAATCGGTGCTCATTCCCGCGAAGGCCGCAAGGAGCTTGCATGTGATGGTGTCGATGTCTTTGACGGTGAGGACCGTCGAGACGTCTGCCATCGGGACGACTCCGTACTGGGCCAGGAGGGCGACCGAATCGGCCTGCGAGTAGCTGGC
>JAGABK010000029.1 GCA_017614625.1 Spirochaetales bacterium | reverse complement strand
GACCGCGACCAGGAGATGATACAGCTGAGAAAGGCCTTCCCCAAGGCCGAGATCTATACCCAGGAGCTTCGCGACGAGTTCGAGAAGTACCTTCCGCCCGTCAAGGGCCGCTCGCTCTTCGCCCTGAGCCAGGCCAGCCGCTTCGCCCTGTACACGCAGGTCAGAAGCGAGCTTGACACCCTCATAGGCCTCTTCGGAGCATACGTAAGAGCCAGCACGCCGCTTCTTCACAAGGAATACCTTCCGCTGATGGATCTGGTTGCAATCGGAACGGTCAGCGACCTCATGCCCATGACCGACGAGAACCGCATCCTTGTCAAGGCCGGACTGAAAATCCTGGAGACCAAGCCGCGCGACAGCCTCAGGCCCTTCCTCTCCATGCAGAACCTCCTGGGACGCAGGCTCTCGACAACCGACATCGGCTGGCAGATCTCGCCGCTGATGAACGCCTCGGGCCGCCTTGGAAGGCCTGACATCGCCATCGAGATGCTCCTTTCCACCGACCAGCTGCACGCGCTGGAACTCTCCCGCGAGCTGGACAGGCTGAACAACGAGCGCAAGAAGCTGGGCGAGGACGCCTGGAACCGCCTCCAGGGCAAGGCAAGAAAGAGCTACGAGGAGTTCGGGACCAAGCTTGTGGTCGTCAGCGACCCGCACATCCCGCGCGGCATCACGGGCATCATAGCAACAAGGCTCCTCAAGGCCTTCCGCTGCCCCGCCATGGTCATCACCTACACCGACGACAACCGCGCCACGGGCTCCATGCGCAGCAACGCGGGCTTCAACTGCCACGACTTCCTCTCGCGCTATACGGACCTCTTCTACGACTTCGGAGGCCACGCGCAGGCCGGAGGCTTCTCACTGGATCCCGCCAAGGTCGATGAGCTTTGCATCCGCATTTCCGAGGACATCGACTACATGGACTGCCCGGACACCACGCAGGACGAGACGCTGGACATCGACGCCGTCCTCAAGCCGGACGAGTTCACGCCCGGAATCATCAAGGTCGTGGAGCAGATGGAGCCCTACGGCGAGCAGTGCGGACCGGTCGTGTTCCTGATCGAGGGCGCGCGCATCGAGAGCATCAGCGCCATGCAGAACTCCAAGGACCCCGGAGCGGCCCACCTGAGGCTGGGACTGTCGTTCGGATCCATCCAGTGGCCCGGAGTCTTCTGGAGCGCCGGACAGCGCGTGGGACAGGACTTCGACGAGGGCGAGATCGTGGACGTGGTCTTCCAGATGGGAAGGAACTACTACCGCAACCAGGAGCTGATACAGCTCACGGTCAGGGACATCAGACGCCACTGAGAACTGCTTGTAACTAAAAGACTTATTACTCCGTCCAGCCGAGGAACTCGGAGGTCTCCCTGCGGCCTTCGATCATGTTGCGCACCTTGATGGCGGCCAGCCTTCCCAGCTCGTCCTTGCGGTGGCCAAGCGAATCGAAATGCACGGCCGAGGCCTCGCAGAGATAGCTCTTGTCGAAGCTCACGATCCTGGGGATCCTGGAGCCTGCCCTGGACATGTCGCGGATGAGCGAGCTTGCGATCTGGTCGTTGTAGCAGACCACCCCGTCCACGGTGGAATTGGAGAGGATCGAAATCATGCCGCTGGAGAGCGTCATGCCGTGGTCGTTGATGTCCTCGGTGGTGTACCAGCGGACCTGGATGTCGTCCAGATTCAGCCCGGCCTCGATGGCGCAGTCCGAGAATCCCGCGTAGCGCAGAAGGCCCTGGCGGTCGTCAGACTTGAAGATGCCAAGTATCCTGCGGCAGCCGGCCTTTATGAGTTTGTCGGCGGCCATGCGGCCTCCGGCGTAATCGTCCATTCCCACCACGACGGCGTTTGTCAGCTCGGGATATGTGCAGTGCAGGAACACCACGGAGATGCCCAGCTTCTCGATCTCCCTGTACAGGGCGATGTTGGGGTTGGGAAAGCTCGTCTTGGAGCCCTCGACGATGATTCCGTCGACTTCCTGGAGCTTTATGACATCGCTCAGGATCTTGCGCTCAAGGCCCACGCTGTTGCCCGTGGCTGCGATGTGGATGCGGTAGCCGTTTCCGTTGATGGTGGACTCGATTCCGCGGATGATGCTGGGGAAGATGTAGTCGCTGAGGTACGTGCAGATGACGAGGATGTTCCTGAAGGCGCTGCCCACGGCCGGACGCTTGACGCCCTCCGTCTTGGAGACATAGGTTCCGCTGCCCTGCACCTGGTACACCGCGCCCTCGTTCTTGAGGCTCAATATGGCCTGGCGGATTGTCTGGCGGCTCACGTCGAAGCGGGCCGTAAGCTCATGCTCGGTCGGAAGCTTCCCCGTTTCGGAGTACTTACCCTGCGATATCTCTTCCTTGAGTTTGTCTGCAATCAGCGAATATTTGGACATTTTCGACGCTCCCCTTCGCAAAGGGTACACCAAAACAATACAAATTACAACCGAAAAGAGGAAATTTGTATTGTTTTTGTCCGCGCCGCGGACCCGGAGACCTTACTTGTCCGGGTTCAGGACGACCTTGATGGACTCCTCGCCGGCGTATGCCAGGTCGAAGGCGCGCTTCCAGTCGCTGAGCGGTATCTCGTGGGTGACGATCTTGTCGGCCTTGATGATGCCCTTCTCCAGCATGCTGATTGCCACGTCGTAGCCGTGCTGTCCGCCGATGTGCGCTCCCTTGATGTCAAGCTCCTTGCGGTCTCCGATGACCGACCAGTTGACCGTCGTGTCCGCACCGAAGACGCCGAACTCGACGAAGGTTCCCAGCTTGCGGACCATGTCCAGACCCTGCACGCATCCGGACGGATGTCCCGTGACGTTGATGTACACGTCGCATCCGTAGCCGTCCGAGAGCTTACGGACCTCGTCGGCGGCGTTGCACTTCGTGGGGTTGAGAACCACGTCGGCTCCCAGGGCCTTGGCGGCCTCCAGACGGTGGTCCTTGGTGTCCACTGCGATCAGGAGCTTGGGGTTCTTCAGCTTCGCCAGCTGCAGGTCGCAAAGTCCTATGGGTCCCATTCCCGCCACGACGACGATGTCGTTGAACTTGATGGCCGCTCTTTCAATCGTATGCACAGCGCATGCAAGGGGCTCGATCAGAGCCGCATGCTTTGCCGGAACGTCCTTGGAGACCTTGTG
>JAGABK010000028.1 GCA_017614625.1 Spirochaetales bacterium | reverse complement strand
GGAAGGAAGCCACGACAGCTCCTTGCCCTCGGAAAGGGCCTTGTATGCAAGAAGCTTTCCGGAGAAGAGAATGCCCTGGCCGCCGAAACCGGCGATGAGAATCTGAGTGGTCATGTTCAGCCCTCCTTCTTGAAAGTCTGCATGCTAAGAGGCGTGCATCCTATTCCGGCGTCCTTGTCCCTGTAGACTCCGAGCGGATAATACGGGATCATCCTCTCGTCCACCCACTCCAGCGCCTTCCTGGGAGTCAGGCCCCAGTTTGTGGGACATGCGGAGACGACTTCTATAAGGGAGAAGCCCTTGCCCTCGATCTGGTTGCGGAAAGCCCTCTCGACGGCCTTCTTGGCCTTGAGGACGTTCTTGACGTTGTTCACCGCCACGCGCTCGATGTAGTAAGGAGCGTCCAGGGCGGACAGCATCTCGCAGACGCGGATGGGATAACCCTGCGTCTCGAGGTTCCTTCCGTAGGGCGATGTCTGCGTGATCTGGCCGGGAAGCGAGGTGGGCGCCATCTGGCCTCCGGTCATTCCGTAGATCGCGTTGTTCACGAAGATGATCGTGATGTTCTCGTTCCTCGTGGCGGCGTGGACGGTCTCGGCCATTCCTATGGAGGCGAGGTCTCCGTCACCCTGGTAGGTGAATACCACGTTTCCGGGAATCGAGCGCTTGAGGCCCGTTGCGACAGCCGGTGCGCGGCCGTGGGCGGCCTCGACCATGTCGCAGGAGAAATAATCATAGGCCATGACGGCGCATCCGACAGGCGCGACGCCTATGGTGCGTCCCTCGATTCCGAGCGTGTCTATTGCCTCTGCCACCAGACGGTGGATGATTCCGTGCGGACATCCGGGACAGTAATGAAGTTCCTTGTCGGTAAGGCTCTTTGGTTTCTGGAATACGACTGCCATTATCTTGCCCCTCCTTCGACTGAAGTCATGAGCGCCTTCGTCACCTCGACGATCTGGTCGACTCCGGGAATCATTCCGCCGGCCCTGTTGCACAGGACCACCGGGCGCAGGCAGTTCTCGGCGAGCCTGACGTCCTCTATCATCTGTCCCATTGAAAGCTCCACGCTCACGAAGCCCTTGACCTTCTGCGCGGCCTCGTGCACTGCGTCCTTCGGGAACGGCCATACGGTGATGGGTCTGAGGAGACCGACCTTCATGCCTTCCTTCCTCATGGCCGTGATCGCGTTCTTGGCGACCCTGGCTGCGATTCCGAAGGCGACTATGCAGTACTCCGCGTCGTCCATCATGTAGCTCTCGTACCTGACCTCGTCGCGCTCGATGGCCGCATAGCGCTCATAGCGCTCGAAGTTGGTCTTCTCCAGGACTTCCGGGGAAAGGTAGAGCGAATTGATTATGTTGTGCTTTCTCTTCATCTGCGTGCCGGTGACCGCCCAGGGCTTGTCGACCGCCGAGGTGTGAGGCTCTGGAAGCTCGACAGGTTCCATCATCTGGCCCATTGTTCCGTCTGCAAGGAGCATGGCCGGAGTGCGGTACTTGTCTGCGAGGTCGAAAGCTAGGCTTGTCAGGTCCGCCATCTCCTGGACGGAGCTGGGAGTCAGGACGATCAGGTGGTAGTCCCCGTGTCCGCCTCCCTTGGTGGCCTGGAAGTAGTCCGACTGCGACGGCTGGATTCCGCCCAGTCCCGGACCTCCCCTCTGCACGTTCACGATGACCGCCGGAAGATCCGATCCGGCGAGGTAGGAGATGCCCTCCTGCTTCAACGAGACTCCCGGAGACGACGAGCTGGTCATGACACGCTTTCCTGTGCTTGCCACGCCGTACACCATGTTGATGGCGCTGATCTCGCTCTCCGCCTGGAGGAAGACCCCTCCCTCCGTCTTTGGAAGCCTCTTGGCCATGTAGGCCGTCAGCTCCGTCTGCGGGGTGATGGGATAGCCGAAGTAATGGAGGCAGCCTGCCCTGAGGGCGGCTTCAGCGATGGCCTCGTTTCCTTTCATCAGTACTTTCTCAGACATATGCTCCCCCCTTACTTCTCAACCGTGATCACGCAGTCGGGGCACATCGTCGCGCAGAACGCGCATGCGATGCACTTGCTCTGGTCGGTCATCACCGCAGGGTTGTGGCCCTTCCTGTTGATCTTGTTCCTGTCAAGTGCAAGGATGTGTTTCGGACATGCGTCGACGCACAGCCCGCAACCCTTGCAGATGTCCTCGTTGAATGTCACTTTTGCCATGGCAAACTCCTGTATCCTGTATCGGTCGCTCACGCTTCGAACGGCCTCTTCTGAAGCGCTATGGGCACCATGCCCTCCTGCGCCACCGATTTCTCCGCCGTCGTCGCGAAAAGCGGGAGACCTGTTGCCCTGCACAGTTCCTGTGCCTTGCCGCTTGTGGCAAGGACGGTCTGCGCGGTGGTCTCGGCCCCCAGGTTGGAATTGTTCACAATCCCGGTGAAGGAAAGCCCGCAGGCCCCTTCTATCTCATGCATCACGTCCAGGGCCTCCTGCACGGTCGTGGTAAGCGGCCGGTAGAAGTTCACGACGTAGAGCATCTCGAAATCGTCCTCTTCCAGAAGGTAGGGAACGAACCGTCCCAGGGCATAGGCTCCCCGGTCGTCGCCGCCGATGTCCAGTACCGCGTATCTCGAACGGTCCTGGACAAGCGAATAGGCCTGGCTGGGCAACGCCGGAAGGTCCACGCTGCTGTTGGCGAAAGGAAGGGAGATGACCTTCACCCCCGCCCTTTCAAGCTCGGGCGTGCTGTCCTTGGAGCGGAAGTACGGATTGACTATGTCCAGGTCCGCGAGAGCGACGTCGAGACCGCGCTCCCTCAGGGCCAGGGCGTAGTTCACGGCGATGTTCGTCTTGCCGCTTCCGTAATGCCCGCAGAACAGCGTAACCCGTTTCATCTGCGATACTTAAGCCTTCAGACCGAGCTTGAAGACCCAGCCCATGTAGTCTTCGATCTTTCCCGTCTGCATGCCGTAGAGGTTGTCGTACAGCTTCTGCGCGATCGGTCCGACCTTTCCGTCGCCGACCTTGAAGTCCTCGCCCTTGACGCAGAGCGTGCCGATCGGTGAGATGACGGCTGCGGTTCCGGATGCGAAAATCTCCTTAAGCGATCCGTCGCGGCTGCCCTTCATGATCTCGTCGATGGAGAGCTTGCGCTCGGAGACCTTGACGCCCCAGTGCTTGAGGAGCTGGAT
>JAGABK010000027.1 GCA_017614625.1 Spirochaetales bacterium | reverse complement strand
TCTGCGCCTCGACACCCTGTGAGGCGTCGATGAGAAGCAGAGCACCCTCGCAGGAGCTGATTGCGCGCGAGACCTCGTAGGAGAAGTCCACGTGGCCCGGGGTGTCTACGAGGTTCAGCTCGTAGAGCTCTCCGTTCTTCGCGGTGTACGGAATGGTGACGGCCTGGCTCTTGATGGTGATTCCGCGCTCGCGCTCGATGTCCATGTTGTCCAGGATCTGTGTCTGCTCGGGACCGCGGGTCGTGACGAGCCTGGCCTTCTCGATGAACCTGTCGGCAAGCGTGGACTTGCCGTGGTCTATGTGGGCTATTATGCAGAAGTTCCTCTTGTGGGCCGAAT
The DNA here is from genome assembly GCA_017614625.1 of Spirochaetales bacterium. Classification (GTDB taxonomy): domain Bacteria; phylum Spirochaetota; class Spirochaetia; order Sphaerochaetales; family Sphaerochaetaceae; genus UBA9732. The sequence goes on along the minus strand of JAGABK010000027.1, from coordinate 15,619 downwards.
CAACCATCTGAGGCCTCTCAAAGGATGTCCGAGTTCTTGGGGCCTACCGCCTCGAAGCCGAGAAGCTCCCTGACGTCGTTGTCGTCCAGAGTCTCCCTGGCGACCAGCGCCTGGGCCAGCTTGTCCAGCTGGTCGCGGTGCTCGGTGAGGATCTTCGTGGCATCCTCCATGCACTCGTTGAGGATCTTGTTGATCTGCTCGTCGATCTTCCTGGCTGTCTCCTCGCTGAAGTCCTTGTGCTGGGCGATCTCACGTCCGAGGAACAGGGGCTCTCCCTCCGAACCCAGGCTGATGAATCCGAGGTCGCTCATGCCCCACTCCGTGACCATCCTGCGGGCGATATCGGTCGCCTGCTTGATGTCGGAGCTGGGACCCGTGGAGGTCTGTCCGTTGAGAAGCTTCTCCGCGATATAACCGCCCATGGCCATCTTGATGTGGCTCAAAAGCATGCTTTTCTTCATATAGGAGGCATCGTTCTCGGGAAGTCCCATCGTGACGCCGCCTGCGTTGCCGTGCGGGATGATCGTGACCTTGTACAGCGGGTCGATGTCCGGCAGATAGTAGAACAGAAGAGCGTGGCCGCTCTCATGGTATGCGGTCAGCATCTTGTCCTCGGGAGTCATGACATGGCTCTTCTTGGCCACGCCCAGGACCATCTTGTCGCGGGCCTGCTCGAAGTCGGCCATGGTGACCGCCCTGCGGTTCTGCCTTGTTGCGAACAGCGCCGCCTCGTTGACGAGGTTGGCAAGGTCCGCTCCGGAAGCTCCGGGAGTCGCACGGGCAATCTTCTTGAGATCGACCTCGGGGTCGGTCTTGACGTGCGAGGCATGTATTCTGAGGATGTCCTCCCTCTCGTTGATGTCCGGAAGGGTTATGGCGACCTGCCTGTCGAAGCGGCCCGGTCTGAGAAGAGCCGGATCGAGGACATCGGCCCTGTTTGTAGCTGCTATGACAATGACGCCGGACGTGGTGTCGAAACCGTCCATCTCGACAAGGATCTGGTTCAGCGTCTGCTCCCTTTCGTCGTGGCCTCCGCCGAGTCCGCTGCCTCTGGAGCGTCCGACGGCATCGATTTCATCGATGAACAGGATGCACGGGGCATGCTTGCGGCCCTGGTCGAAGAGGTCCCTGACACGGGCGGCTCCCATACCGACGAACATCTCGACGAAGTCAGAACCGCTTGTGTGGAAGAATGAGACGCCCGCCTCGCCTGCAACAGCCTTGGCGATGAGGGTCTTACCTGTTCCCGGAGGACCTACCAGCAGGACTCCCTTGGGGATCTTGGCTCCGATTTCGGAGTAGCGCTTGGGGTTCTTGAGGAACTCGACGACCTCCTCCAGCTCGTACTTGGCCTCTTTCTGGCCTGCAACGTCCTTGAATGTGGTCTTGATGTCCTTGTCCGTGTACTGCTTGGCGTGGCTCTTTCCGAACTGCATCATCTGGCCGCCGCCCGATGTCTGGCGCAGCAGCATGATGGTGAAGCCGATGAAGATCAGCCACGGCAGGAACTCGAGGACTATTGCCAGGATCGAGACGTCCGCGTCCGAACCGACGATGTCGACGTTGTGCGACTCAAGCAGGTTCAGGAGCGTGTCGTCGCGGTAAGGGATCCTTGCCTTGTATTCGGTTCCGTCGGTGACGGTGAAGATGATCGTCGTGCTGTTCTTGATGTTGGCCTTGAGCACCCTGCCGCTTTCGACGGCGCTCTTGAATGTGGTGTAGGACACCTCGTTCAGATTGTTGTTGCCGGAGAAAAGCGTTATGGCGAAAAGGATTATGAGGGCCGCGAAGATGATGAGGCCGATCCTGTTCTTCCTGGATCCGAGAGGACTCGGTCCGCCTGAGGGGCCGGCGCCCCTGTTGGGCTCCTGTCCGCCCTGTCCGGAGGAGCTTCCCCTGTTTTCGGACGATGAGCGCGGCCTCCAGTATGCGTCGGGGTCGTTGGTCTTCCTGCGGTCGTTGTTGCGTGCGTCCTTGCCGTCGTTTCCGGACGGACCTGCCTCGATGCCGGCGAAGCTGTCGGGCTTCACATGCTGCATCTCGTCGTAAGGGGTCTCCTTCCAGAATGCCTTGGCGCTGTCGTTGTTCTCGGTTCTGTTTTCTGTATCGGTGCTTTCCTGCCCGGGATTGGTATCGACGGGCTCTTTGTCTTTGTCGTTTGTATCCATGAATCAACCTTTAAGAACAATATATAAAGGAAAAGCGTTTCGGGCAATAGAAGTTCTCAACTTCACACAAATTCTATCCCTGCCCCCGAAGGCGCTTCCGAACACCGCGCAGAGGCCCTCTTCGTCCTCTATGACCGGCACGCGGTGCCTCAGGACGGCGGGAACGCCCATGTCCTGCAGAAGGCGCAGGGCGCTTTTGGCCCCGCCCTTGAGGCGGATGGAATCTCCGGTACGGACGAACCTGACGGTTGCCTTTCCCTTCAGAAGCGACGGGTCCAAACGCAGGAGTCCGGTCTCGTCGGAGTCCGGATCGGCGGGTCTGTCACAGCGCCTTAGGACCATGCCTCCGGGAAGTTCCAGAGCCCCTTCCTCCTCAGGAAGAGGAGCTTCGAAAGAGCTGAAGATTGCGTCCTGCGAGGGGTCCGTAAGGTAGAGGTTTCCATGGTAGATGGTGAAGATTGCGCCGTTGGAACCGACCGAGCAGTCGTCTCCTTTCTCAAGCGCGCGGAGCACCCTGTCGGCAAACGTCATGGGAAGGTCCCTGTCCATGAAAAGGCCGTCCCACATGGAGAAAAGAATCGCCAGACGTTCCATGCAATCCAGGCCTTCGAAGGCTGAAAGCTGGACGCTGTCACCGGCTTCTTCTGCTTCTTCCGGCTGCATGCCGCGGACATTGTCACCGAGGGAAAGCAGCACGCGTTCGCAGTCCGGCCAGATGTCCCGGATTGCGGGGATGACCGTGTTTCTTACGTTGTTCCTGTCGAACCGGGCATCCGTATTGGTTGAATCGGTGCTCCATTCGAAACCTTCCGAAACAAGGTAATGTTCCAGTTCATCGCGTGAGAAACCCAGAAGAGGCCTTGCCACGCGTCGCCTTGAGTCGACCGGAAGGATGCCTGAAAGCGATGTGGCCGGAGAGCCCTTGCGGAGTCTCATGACCATGGTCTCTACCTGGTCCTGCATGTGGTGCGCCGTGAGGATGAAAGAGGCTCCGGCGCGGACTCTTTCCTGTTCCAGGATCTCATAGCGCAGGGCCCTGGCGGCATCCTCCACCCCGCCTCCACGTTCGGATGAGAGGGCATCGACCGTGCCCCTGTCCAGGGTGCGGACGATCAGATTGATTCCCAGCCTTGCGCAGTTGTATTCATTGAGTCGGATTTCTTTCCCGAGTTCGGATTCGGGCCTGAGGTTGTGGTTCACATAGACGGGAACTACTTTATCCTTTCCCAGGACTTTGGCGCACAGGACGAGAAGGCACAGCGAGTCGCATCCGCCCGAGAAGGCGACGACGACCCGGTCCCCGTCCCCTGCGGTCCGGCGGATCGTCTCAGAGAAGACCCTTTCGGTTGAATTCCGTCTGAAGCTGTCCGACCGTTTTTCCATCCATGTATTCCATGACCGCCCTTGCGGCGTCGCTGATTGCGCTTTCGACTGCCTCTTTCCTGACCGCGTCCGTCTCGGTTCCGAGAACATGCTCCGGAACGTCCACGCCTTCCTGCGGTCTTCCGATTCCTATGTAGATGCGCAGGAAATCGCTGCGCCCGAGCTTCTCCGCTATGCTGGCGAGGCCTTTCTGGCCGGAGAAACCGCCGCCGCTGCGTATACGCAGCCCGCCTGCGGCGAGGTCCATGTTGTCGCAGATGACCACGAAGTCATCGTCCTTCGAGAAGTGCCCCATGATGTTGCCGCTGGCGTTCATGTATGTGAGCGGCTGCACCAGAAGGGCCTCTTTTCCGGAGGCTGATGTGACCTTTGCCTGGCGGTATAAACGGAAACAGCGCTTTCTCAGTTTCACCTGAAAAAACGCTGCCACCTTGTCGACGGCACGGAAGCCGACATTGTGTCTTGATTGTTCGTATTCAGATCCCGGATTTCCCAGTCCCAGTACTACGATCATACAATCTGGAAATCAGCATGGACCAGAGTTCCATACATGATGTTTTCCTGAAGTGCCTTGAAGATGCACTTGTAAGCCTTTCCGTCGACGACCACTTCGCACTCCTTTCCGAGGGGAAGCTTTCTGAGCTGAAGGTCGAAATCGTGGGCATCCAGGATGATGTGGATGTTTCCGTCCTTGCCGTACATTTCAGCGGGAAGCTTTCCTGCGCGTACAAGTCTTCTCGATCCGGCCGAGCCGAAATCCTCTGTTCTGAGTGTTGCGTTGAGTGTAACCATAGCTTTCTCCTACTCTCATTGGCTCAAGGCCAATTACCATCAAAATGCGCTGTACTTATCGCCAGCGAGGGGAATATAGCACAATAAGGAACATTTGTCCACAAAGAGGTAACTTCCGGGACCTTTTTTTGTTAATATTGATGACATGGGAAAGAGAAATTCAGCTGTCAGGACCATAGTCTTCATCATCGTCATCGCCGCGATCGCCTTTCTGGCGCTGGACACGGCTGGCATCATAAGCATCAGCTCATGGTCCTCCATAACCCGGAAGAGCAACTATGTCGCCTACTCCTCATTGGTCAAGGAGATCGAGGCCAAGAACGTCAGCAGGGCCGTCATCGTCCCCGACAGCGTGACGTTCACGACGCCTTCGGGCACCTTCATCACCGACAACCCCGGCTCGGACACCCTCAGGGAGCGCCTTCTTGAAAGCGGGGCCTCCGTCGAGGTGAAGGATGGCGTCTCGGTAACAGCGGTGCTGGACGTGGTCTTCGACGTGGTCTTCTTCGGGGCCGTGGCATTCGGGCTTTTCAAGCTCGTCGACTACAGCCGCAAGACCTTCCGGGTCATCCACGACACCGGGGTCTCCTTCGACGACATCGCGGGCATGGACGGCGTCAAGAAGGACATGATGTTTCTGGCCGATGTCCTGAAGAACCCGCAGAAGTACAACCAGAAGGGACTAAGGCCGGTCAAGGGAGTGATCCTCGAGGGTCCTCCGGGAAACGGCAAGACCCTGTTCGCAAGGGCTCTGGCCCATGAGACGGACGTCAACTTCATCGCCACGCGCGGTGCGGACTTCCAGAGCGCCATGATGAGCATGGGAGCGCGCAAGATCCGCATGCTCTTCTCCAAAGCCTCGCGCCGCAGGCCCTGCATCATATTCATAGACGAGTTCGACAGCATCGGCGAGCGCCGCAACTACGCCGGAACGGGAATCGACAAGGAGAACAACAGGATCATCACCACAATGCTCAACGAGATGGACGGCTTCTCCCCCAACAACGGCCTTCTGGTCATAGCGGCCACCAACTCGTACGCCTCGCTGGACCCGGCTTTGATCAGACCGGGACGCTTCGACCTCAAGTACACGGTGGGCAACCCGGACTACGCCACCAGGTGCAGGCTGATCGAGCTCTATACGAAGGGCAAGACCCTTTCGGCGGAGGTTTCCAGAGAGGCCCTCGCCCAGGCGACAGACGGGCTTTCGTGCTCGGCGATCGAGGCGCTTCTGAACGAGGCGCAGACCGTCTGCCAGATGACCGGATCTTCGGATATTACTCAGGAACATATAGCGCAGGCTGCAGTCCGCACAGGATTGAAGCTTGGTCTCAGAAACAGAAAATGATGGAGTGTCTTATGAAGAACATCAGCAAAAACGCAACTTGGGCTGCTTTGGCGGCCATCGTTCTGCTTTTGGCAGTATCATGCACGACAACCGGCGGCGCACAGGCAGCCGCAGGGACCCAGGTCTCCGTCTCGGGAACCGGAGTCGTATATCTGAAGGCCGACATGGTCACGTTCAGCATCAACGTCAACGAGATCGAACAGACCACGGCCGAGGCCCAGCAGGCCACGAACAAGAAGATCTCCCAGATCCTGGACATCCTCAAGAAGCACGGAGTCAAAGAGGACGACATCTCAACGACTGCCCTGAACTTCAGCTCGGAGTACTACTGGGACAACGGGAAGCAGATCAAGACCGGCGAGTCCGTCAGCCAGACCGTCTACGTGACAATGAGGAACATCGCCGAGTTCCCCACCCTGGCCGACGACCTCGGAAACAGCCTCTCGGGAATCGGCTTCTACAACGTGCGCTTCGACTCCAGCCAGAAGGCCACGGCCAACACCAAGGCCCGCGAGCTTGCCTACCAGGACGCCCTTGAGAAGGCCGAGCTCTATGCCAACTGCTCGGGAATGAAGGTCGACGGCCCCGTTTCGATCAGCGAAGGATACTCCTCGTACACCAACGCAACCTACAGGATGGAGGATGCAAAGGTCATGGCCGCATCCGCCACGGAGATGGCGTATGAGACCCAGGCTCCTTCCGGACTTCTGTCGGCTAGCATCGAGGTCAACGTGGTCTTCTCGCTCAAGTGAGGACGCCTTGCCGTTGTTGACTTTGAAGGAATCTTGATTGTAACATTCGGTAGAATTTCTGGCCGTTAGCCCAATGGTCAAGGCACCGGGTTTTGGCTCCGGCTATAGTGGTTCGATTCCACTACGGCCAGCATCAGAAGCTTACCTGCACGCTCTCGTAAAGAGGCGACGCTGTAAGCTTCTTTCTTTCTGTCAGAAGGACGCGGCAGCTTCCGCTTCCGGTCAAGAGGAGCCTCTCCCCTTCGGGGACTTCAATCTCGGGAAGACTGTTCACCAGGTCGAAATCGTTCCTGAAGGTCCACTGTGTGAACGGCCTGCGGTATTCCCTTTCAAGTTCTTCTGCGCTTTCAAGCTCAGGTATCGTCTCCCTTGAATCAAGGGCCCTGTAGGCTTCTGCGGTGGAGACCTTCTCCGACTTCGGGATTATGATGAAGCCTTCCAGGTCCGTGCGGGCTTCGATAGGTCTTACGATCTCACCGACTCCGGACACTATAGCCGCCCTGCACTGCGAGACGAAGAACGGAACGTCGCATCCTATGCGCGCGCCGAAGGCCATGAGCTCTTCCTTCGGAAGGTTCCTGCCGGTTTTTCCGTTGAGCCAGAGGATCAGGCTCGCAGCATCGGACGACCCTCCGCCGAGTCCCGCCTGCGAGGGGATGTTCTTCGTCACACGGACGGTCAGCTTTCCTTCAAGCCCGTAGACCTCGTGCCAGAGCATGGCCGCCTTGTCCAGGGTGGACTTCCCCTTTTCGCACAGACCTTCGAGTCCGGTGACATCGACATGGAAAGGACCGGGTGCGAGGGAGACATCGAGCGTGTCGCAGAGACTGCATGTCTGGAAGACGGACATGATGGGATGGTAGCCGTCGGCGCGCCTGGGGCCGACTGCCAGATGGAAATTGACTTTCGAAGGTGCCTTCAGTTCCATAGTCCCAGCTCCCTCATCTTCGCCTGCGTCTTTCCGTTCCAGTCCACGTTCGCCTGCGGGTTTCCGGGGCTCGGATGGATTATCGAGGAGACGATCCTCTTCGGGTCGTCGTTGACCGCTTCGAGCTTCGACTGTGCGTACTTTCCGATTCCTATCAGGGCACGAGGATCGATGATGTCTATGATGTCTTTCAGGTATGAGTCGCAGACCTTCTCAAGGGCCGCCCTCTCCTCCTTCGGCAGGTGGTCGGGAGTGAAGTTCTTGGCAGTCTTTCCCGCATCCAGGAATCCCAGCGGGCAGTAGTTGAAGACGCAGTGGTCTTTGAAGAAATCCTCCGGGTCTGGCCAGAGCAGGCTCACAAGGCCCCAGAGCCTCTTGCCGCTGCCTTCCGAGCGCGTGGTCTTCATGCCCAGAACCGGTCTGGACGGGTGCTCCCTTTCGGGCTTCCCTACGGGAAGGTCCAGCTTAAGGTAGTTCCTGACCGCGTTGATCTCGCCGAAGGGAACACCTGTCTGCATCATGCCGAAAGGCCCGGGATTCATGCCCAGGAACAGAATCTCCGCACCCTCTTTGACATACTTTCCGAGGTATGCCTCGTGCATGGTGCGGGCATAGTCCAGAGGGTTGTATATGTAGCCGTCATAGGAGAAGCTGATGGCGTCGACATCCCTGCAGAGGAGCCTTGTACGTCCGATGATCCTGTCCGTGAAATCCATGATGCCATTATCCCCTTCTTCGGGGCCGCGCGCAAGCCGTACCGGTTTCACATGTTTCGGTTTTTTTCACAAATAAAAGATTACACAACCGAGAACATGTGATAGATTGTAAGCACGGAGGAATAGATATGGCTGAAAAGAAAGCTGCTGCAGCTCCTGCTGCGAAAGAGACAAAAGAGACAAAGGAAGTCCACGAGCTTGTTTTCATCGAAGGCAAGGGATGGGGTGTAAGACGTCAGGGAAGTGACAAGATCATCAAATACTTCAAGACGAAGCTTGAGGGAACCGAGTACATCATGAAGGTTTCCGGAAACCAGGGCACCAAGGTTGTCATCCGCCTGAAGAACGGCAAGTTCCAGAAGTTCGATAATGCAATGAGAGCCCTCTCATATGCAAAGACAGCCAAGGAAGACGAGTAATATCCGATAATCCTTGAGAATCAATGAAGGCAGGACTTGTTCCTGCCTTTTTTAGTAAAAATAAACAAGTTTAGTAATTGTAAGTAATCAGAAACCGTGATACCGTATAAACAGGTTTTGCGGCTCAGGTCACAGATTTTTCTCCCCACCCCAATCCTGAAAGGTGTGGTCTGCCCCGCAAAACTTTTTTTATGCCTTTTCACAAGTGCCATGATTTGAGTTTTTTCTCTGATTCATGGCACTATTTCTATGTTTTGTGCCATGAAAATGAAACTTTCCGTGTTTTATGGCATGCTTCCATATTATTTGTGCCATGAATTAGTTTTTTCCTGTTTTTCATGGCACTCCTCATGGTGTATTTTTCGAAATAAACGCGGAAAACATACCATTTTTGCCTGTTTATGGTGTAGTTTCAGACAGAACAGTGAATAATACACCACAACCACCATGAAAGTGGTGTAGAAATCGAAAAAACCTCAGATAATACACAACAGCAGAATCAAGACCAAACGGCGCGATTGGGTTTGCCCTCGGCTACCGGTAGTCCGCCTGCGGGCCGCCTCGCTGCGGACGCAGACCTACCGGAGCGTCCGCCTGACGCTCGGATTCAAACCCAATCAAGAGTGCCTAAACAAAAAGACGGAACCGAGGCTCCGTCTTTTTGTTTATAGGCGCGATTGGGTTTGAACCAACGACTTCCACCGTGTGAAGGTGGCACTCTCCCGCTGAGTTACACGCCCATGCAAAACAGATGTTAGCGCAGATGGATTGTTTTGTCTATATCAAATCCTTCCGTACAAGGAGGCGATCTTCTCCGCGCAGCGCATGCCGTCGATGGCGGCGCTGACGATTCCTCCGGCGTAGCCCGCCCCTTCTCCGCAGGGATAGAGACCGGGCATGTTCACGCTCTCCAGAGTCTCGGGATCTCGCACAATCCGCACGGGACCTGACGTCCTGGTCTCGGTTCCTATCAATGTCGCCTCTTCGGTCAGAAAACCCCTGGCCTGTGAGGAGAAGACCTCAAGCCCCGCCTTCAGTGCGTCGCATATATCCGAAGGAAGCACGTCCCACAGATTCGAGCATGTCAGCCCCGGAGCATAGCTCGTGGGAGCGGTGTCGGAGCTTGATCTCTTCGAAAGGAAGTCGGTCATCCTCTGGCCCGGCGCCTTCTGTGTGCCGCCGGCTGCCTTGTAAGTCATCTCCTCAAGTTCCTGCTGCCTCTCCATCATGGCAAGCGGGTCCGCGCCGGAAGAGAGCTTGGAGACAGGATATTCTGTGACTATTCCGCTGTTGGCCCACCTGGAGCCTCTGTTGGACGGAGACATTCCGTTGACGACCACCTGGTCTCTGTCGGATGCGGCCGGGACTACGAAGCCTCCCGGACACATGCAGAACGAGTAGACGCCGGTGCGTCCGCCTTCGGTCTCCACCTGGGCCGCGAAGCTGTACTCAGCTGCAGGAAGATACTCTCCCCTTCCTTCCGGATTGTGGTACTGGATCCGATCGATCAGGGACTGCGGATGCTCGAGCCTGACTCCGACTGCGATGTCCTTGGCCTCGGTCATGACCCCGCTTTGCACCAGCATGCGGAAGGTGTCCCTGGCGGCGTTTCCCACTGCCAGGATTACAGGTCCGTCGAACTCCTCTTCCCTGCCGGAGACCGCATTGAAAGCCACGACGCCCGTGCATCTTCCGCCGCTGATCTTCAGGGCGGTGACCTTGGTGCGGAACAGCACGCTGCCGCCGTGCGCGATTATCGCGTTGCGCATGTTCTCGATGACCTTCGGAAGCCGGTCTGTTCCGATATGGGGATGGGCGTCGTAAAGTATGGATTCGGGTGCACCTAACTGCGCGAACGTACCGAGGACCTTCGCGTTGTCCCCGCGCTTCTTGCTTCTGGTGTACAGCTTTCCGTCGGAGTATGTTCCGGCTCCGCCCTCGCCGAAGCTGTAGTTGGAGTCGGAGTCCACGATGTCCGCTGTGGAGATGCGCGCTATGTCGACCCTGCGCTCATGGATGTCCTTGCCGCGCTCGAGCACCACCGGGCGCAGTCCCAGCTCCAGGAGCCTCATGGCGGCGAACAGTCCCGCCGGGCCGCTTCCGACCACCACGACCTGCGGCGCATCCTTGTCCGCTTCCTGCAGAACGATGCCCTGATTCTCTATCTTCTCCGGATTTATCCGAACATTTAGGTCGACCAGGATATCCCTGCGCCTTGCGTCGATGGACCTTCTGAGAATCACGTAACTGTCGCCGGCACCTATTCCGAGGGCCTTTCTGAGCTCTTTCTCCACGAACGCCTTGTGCGGGGGAAGCCTCAGCGAAACATCTTTCTGCATGGCCCAATCATAACGTGCGGGGCGCCTTTTGTGTACTGCCTGTGCCCTTGAAGGCTGACTTCTTTTCTGCTAAAACAGAACCGTGAACGCGCTTTCTGTGTACAACGTATCCAAATCGGTCAAGGACCAGGACCTCTTCTCCTCCGTAAGCTTCGGTCTGGAAACAGGCGAGCACATGGGAATCATAGGAAAGAACGGGGCCGGAAAGACGACGTTCCTGCGCCTTGTGGCCGGACAGCTGGAGCCGGACGAAGGCGAGATCACCATCAACGGATCGCTGAGGATGGCCTTCCTGGAGCAGGAGGTGGTCTTCCCGCAGGGATGCACGCTCAGGCAGTTCCTGCGCCTCGGAAAAGATCCTTACATAGACCTCCTGCGCCGCTACGAGGACGGCGAGGCCTCCCTCATGGAAAGGCTGGAGGCGCTGGGCATCTGGGACATCGAGACACGCTACTGCCGCTATCTGGACGAGCTCGATGTACACGAGGACCTTGACACAGACATGGAAGTCCTTTCCGGCGGAATGCGCAAGAAGGCGGCCATAGCCAGGCTTCTGGCCATAAAACCGGACATCATCCTCCTTGACGAGCCGACCAACCACCTGGACATCCCCGCCATCGAATGGCTTGAGAACCATCTGGGATCGGGCACCTTCACGGTGCTGCTGATTACCCACGACCGCTATTTCCTGGACAGCATCTGCACGAAGATCATGGAGATCGACAGGCACCGCGCCTACTTCTACGACGGAGGCTACACCAGCTTCCTGGAGGGCCGCGAGATGCGCATCAACGCCCTGCAGAAGGAGCAGGACCGCCTGGCCACGATACTCAGGCGCGAGCTCGAGTGGCTGCACCGCGGACCGAAGGCGAGAACCGGCAAGGACAGCGGAAGGAAGCAGCGCATCGGCGAGATGCTCGGGCAGCAGACCGGCCCCGAGGAGGAAAGCCGCGCATTCTCCAGCATCGGCCGGCGCCTGGGCAAGAAGATCCTCGAGCTCAAGGGCGTGGGCATCAGCCGCGGAGGAAAAGAGCTTTTCGAGGGCTTCGACCTGGAGTTCACCAAGGGCCAGAGATTCGGGGTCATCGGACCGAACGGAAGCGGAAAGAGCACCCTGCTGGAAATCCTGACGGGCAATCTCAGTCCCGATGCCGGCGAGGTGGACACCGGAGTGAACACCGTCTTCGGATACTACGACCAGATGTCCTCCCGCCTGCCGGCCGACAAGACCCCGCTGGAGTACATGTCGGACATCGGGGCCCAAATCGTGCTGGCAAAGGACTACGTCGTCACTCCGGCACGTTTTCTGGAGCTCTTCGGCTTCCCCTCCTCGTTCCACAGGCTGCCGATCAGAATCCTCTCGGGCGGCGAGAAAAGACGGCTATACCTTCTGAGCACTCTCGTGCGCAATCCCAACTTCCTTGTTCTGGACGAACCGACGAACGACCTGGACATCGACACCCTCAGGCGCCTTGAACAGTACATCCTGGATTTCAACGGATGCGTGATATCGGTCAGCCACGACAGGGCGTTCCTGGACAGGACCTGCACGGAGCTGATAATCATGCCCGGAGCGACCCGTTTCGAGGGCAACTATTCGGACTACCGCGCAAGCCTTCCCGACACCGCACCCCGCAAGGCCGATGACGCCGCGCCCGCGCGGGACACCAGGGTGCGAGAGCGCACGAAGAAGGGCCTGTCATACAGGGAGGCGAAGGAACTCGAGCAGGTGACGGCGGACATAGAGAGCCTTGAGCAGGAGAAACAGGAGCTTGAGGACTTCTTCTCGACAGGCGAAGCGGACATCGGCGGCCTGAAGCAGAAACGCTACAAAGAGATCACGGAGAAACTGGCAAAGCTTTATCCCAGATGGGAGGAGCTGGCGGAAATGGCCTGAGGCCGGCTTCGCGTCAGAAGCCTCCTTCCATCGCTCCCAGGACCAGAGGCATGAACTCCATTATCGCATCGATGTCTATCTTTCCGCTGAACGGAAGGATGTGCATGATCTGGTACAGTCCCTGAAGGAACAGGATCAGGAAGAGGAAGACACCTGCAAGCGGGATAAGGGTGTCGATGACCGGATTCTTCTTCCTGCGGGTATAGGAATAAAGCAGGACGATCGGTGCCATGGGAAGCAGGGATATCGAGTTTCCGAAGCCCATGGCAATGGCCGTCGAACGGAAGTTGTTCATGGCCTCCTCCATTGCGAGGGCAGCCGCTTCGGAACCGTCCGCAAGCGCAGGAGCTGTCATCCGGTAGACCTCGGCGACGGTGTTGCCGAAATAGACAGCGGCATCGACAATAGCTGCTACGACCAGAAGAACCGCAGTGAACCTGGCGAAATGGAACGAATTCCTCTTGGATTTGAGGAAAGCCTGGTATTCCTGCGGCGTTCCGCCGTGTCTGATGAAACGTTTCTTCCTGGTCTTCACCCACAGCGCAAGGACGATGAACACCACGAAAGTCATGGGCGGCTTCACCGGCAGGAGCGGGAACATGAAGAGCGACATGTCCAGCTGCCTTCTGGCAGCGTAGTATTTCATGACAAGGGTCATGATCTCGTAGGCAACCGGAAGCAGGGCCATCGCCCTGAACAGTCTGATCCACTTTCCCTTGAAGCAGCGTTTCGGTCTGTAATCAAGGAAATACTGGAAAAGAGTGCACAGAAACAGGTCGATGAAGATGTTGAAACAGAAGAATCCGGTTTTGGAATAGTTCCTGTAGAAGGACTGCGCCGCACCTACGATGCTCTTCGGATTGACCGTCAGGGCACCCAGCGACCCCAGAAGGAAGTGATAGAAGAACATGTAGTACAGCAGGAAAATGGCAACTGCGAACGATCCGTTGAGCAGAAGCTGCCTCTTGTATCCTTCATCATGGTTGAGGATCCTCGTGAAGTTCGAAAGGAGGATGAAAGGCAGCGCCAGCTGGGACACTCCGGTGAAGAACGTGATCCACGATGTAAACTGTTCGGCCTTTGAGGAATTGACCTTAATCGCAAGGTTCATCAGAATGACGACCGCCATGCAGCACAGACAGAGCCATCCTATGATCTTGAATTCCCTGTACGAAAGCGGACCCAGATAACGGATGTCCTCCTTCTGGAACAACTTGCGCGCAGCCCATTTCTCCTGGTTCTCCAGGCGCTTCAGTTTCCGCTCGATCTTTGCGAACTCGTCCTCGTAGTCGTCGACGGATATTTCAGTCTGCACTTCCGCGGCTTCGGTCACGGCAGGTTCTTCGACAGGTTTTGTTTCTTTGCCGGCAACTTCCTTCTCTTCGTCCATCTCATGCCTCCAAAATACGATGTTAACACAAAACCGTACTGTTTTCCAAGAAACAGTTCAGGCAGGATTCAGAGAACGGTGACGGTCTCTTCAAGGGCCTTCCTGCTCTCATGTCTGGGACTCGGAGCGGCGTCGGCGGCGCCGTAGCCCAGATCCAGGAGCATGAGGATCCTCTCGTTGGGAGGAAGGCCAAGCGAAGCCTCGAGAGCCTCCGGGTCGAAGCGGTTCAGCCAGCAGCTGTCCACGCCCTCGTCTGCGGCGGCGAGGATCATGTGGGTCGCGACGATGGCGGCGTCCTCCATGCCCGAATCATGCTTTCCGCCCGGATAGGTGTAGACGTTGGTGATGTCATAGCCCACCGCAAGCACGACCGGAGCCCCGTAGCGGCACGGCGTGGCGGCATCGACCTTGGCGATGGCGTCTTCGGATTTGAGCACGTAGATGCGCTGCTCCTGGATGTTCTTCGCGGTCGGGGCCAGACGGCCTGCCTCGAGGATGGCCTGAAGCTTCGACTCCTCCAGCGGACGGTCGGAGAAGGACCTGCATGAATAACGGTTTCTTATCACATTCCTGAATTCCATTTCTTGCTCCTCACTTGCGGTGATTATACCACAAAAAAAAGCCCGGAACCTATAATTCCGGGCATTGTTCTGAAAAGCCGTCCCTACTCTTCCTTGACGATCTTTGCATCGGGTGCATTGCGGCCGATGCTGTCGATTCCGTTCAGGCAGCTTGACTTCGCGTTGTATCCCTGTCCGACCGTGATGATCTGGCCGTTGGAAGCCTTCAGGCGGAAGCGGAACTCTCCGGCGTTGTCCTTATAGACCTCGTACTTCGGACACTTGACTGCGACGAGCGGCTCGACCGTCTGGTCCTCGACCGCGGCCTGGCAGTTCTTGACTACCGATGCGAGACCGATCTTGAGTGTCCTAAGCGACTTGTAGACCTGTGAACTGGCGATGACCTCACCGTTGTTTGCGACGAGATCGAACTTGAATCCTCCGTTTTTCGTGCCTTTGATGCAGAATTTGCCCATTGCCCTTTCTCCTTTGGAACCATTATACACCGTTATTCGGTTAAGTGTACAAAAAGCTTGCTCAAACCGCACCCGGATCGGACGCGTCGACGGCCCTGATTCCGTTCTCCGAAAGAAGCTCGGCGAACACCCCCTGCCCCGGGACGAGGCGCCCCGAGAATGTGCCGTCGTATACCTGGTTCACCCCGCACGAAGGGCTTCTGGACTGGAGGATGGCAACCTCCGCTCCGCTTTCCCTTGCAATCCCCAGAGCCTTCTGCGCGCCTTCGCGGAACTGGCTGTCAAGGTTCCTGCCGTCTCTGGAGCATACCTTGCCTTCGACAATCTCGCACGGGATGCGGGGACAAGGAAGTCCGCCCAGCATCTCCGGACATACGGGAACCACGTTGCAGCCTTCAACGGCCTTGAGGACTTTCTCATTGAGGTTGTTTCCGCCGTCGTACCTGCAGTT
>JAGABK010000026.1 GCA_017614625.1 Spirochaetales bacterium | reverse complement strand
ATCCTTTCCACAAGGCTATCTACAAGATGAACCCGCGTGCCCGTTCTGTGATCCACGCCCATCCTCCGGGACTGGTGACGTTCAGCGTCGTGCACCAGATTCCGGACACGAGCATCATCCCGCAGGCCCGTGCGGTGTGCGGTCCGGTCGGATTCGCTGAATATGCCCTCCCGGGAAGCGAACTCCTGGGAAATAAGATAGTGGAAGAATTCCGGAAGAATCCCGATTACAAGGCTGTGATCATGGAGAATCACGGCGTGGTGCTTTACGGAGAGGACATCGCCGACGCCTACCAGCGTTTCGAGACTCTTGAGCTTTGTGCAAGGACAATCCTGAACGCAAAGACATTGGGTGAACCGAAGTATCTGACTGAGGAGCAGATCACCAGGCATGAAATGGCGGTCAACACGCCTTTCGAGCATTTCATGAGCGTGGACCATCCGTCCGACGAGAGGGCTATCCGTACTGAAATCTGCCAGATTGTCCGCAGGGCCTGTACCCAGGGGCTAATGTGCAGCTCTTATGGTACGGCTTCGGTCCGTTGGAGAGGGAATGATTTCCTGATCACCCCGTCCAATGTCCAGCGATGGGACATCGATCCCGAGGACATAGTCCAGATCAAGGACGGTATGGTAGAGGCCGGAAAGATGGCAAGCCGTTCGGTGGCACTCCACTATGAGATCTACCGCCGTAATCCGAAGGTCAATTCGATAATCCTCACACAGTCTCCTGCCCTTATGGGCTTCTGCACCACGGGAGTGAAATTCGATGTGAGGACCATTCCTGAGAGCTGGATATTCCTTCAGGACATTCCGACCTTCCCTTTCGGAAGCCAGTACGACGAGCATCTCCCGAAACTCGCGGACGAGTTCCGCAAGCGTCCGTTCGTAATGCTGGAGAACGACTCCGTGGTCGTGACGGGAGATAGGCTGATCAACACCTTCGACCGGCTCGAAGTGGCTGACTTCAGCGCGCGTTCGCTTATCCTCGCAGCTCCGCTGGGCTCCCTGAAACCAATAACGGACGCGGAAATCGAAGATCTCCGCGTCGCGTTCCATGTAGGAGAATAGGGGCTATTCCCCTGCGATTATCCTTGCGTCTTCCGCGCGGTCGATCCCTGCACGGCGGGCCAGTTCATCTCGTTTTTCCCTTATTTCTTCCTTGTGCCGGATAACCCAGTTCTCGGCAAATATGCAGGCGCACGAGAGGAAGAAATAGATGATCGTCTGAAGGATCATCGCCTTCATCTGTGTGGCTGCGGCGGCCATGTCACCTCCGGCGGTGCTGAGGTTCATGTAGCCCTGGACTCCGAAGGTTGACGGGAATATGTAGGAGAATACCTTCCAGAATTTCGGGAAGGCAACGGTCGGCCACGAGCAGCCTGTCAGGAACAGGCAGATGGGCGATATTGCCAGGAACAGCAGAAACACTGATTCCCTCCTTGTGATAAGCGTGCTCCAGGTCATGCTGAAAAACACGCAGTCGGTGATGAAGAACAGGAGCAGAGCGAGGATTTCGCCGAACTGTCCCCTTTGGGGGATGCCGAATATCGCAGGCACTATGAATGCGATGTACATTCCTATTCCTAGATACAGCAGCCAGTAGGCGCCGCCGCGGCCCAGGACTACCCTGACCATTCCGTGTCCAGACAGCTTGTCCGGCAGGGATGCGAAACTGTGGTTCCTTTCCCTCTGGGTGCCTACCAGCAGGGACATCCCGTAGAACAGCGTCTGCTGGATGATTATCATCAGGATGGCTGAAATCAGGAATATGCTGTAGTTGAAGGCCCTGTTGTAAGGGTTGTTGTCCTCATAGCCGAGCGGTTTTATGACCTGAGAGGCTTCCTGTGCGGTCATGCCGGAGAACGAGCATCTTTCCATCTGGATCTGTCCGACCTCGTGAAGCATCACGAAGTTCGTCCCTATCATGGCATTCTTGTAGTAGAGGAAACTGCTCATGTCGGTGTAGAGCGACAGGGTGGCGGTTTCGTTGCGGGCGAGTTTCTCGCCGAAGTCGCGCGGGAAACGGACTATTCCGTTGACCTTCCTCTCCTGCATCAGCTGTTCCGCCTCCGCCATGTTGACGCACTTGGCGGCTATGCTGACTTCGCGCGTGGCGTCCATCTCCCTGATGAGGCGCCGGCTTTCAGGACAGTCGGATTCGTCAACGACGGCCATGGGGGTGTCGGACACGATACCGTTGCGGTAAACTACGTTGTAGAGCAGGGGATATGCCAGTCCGGCTACGAAGAAGATAAGCAGGACTCCTCCGTCCGAGAATATCTGCTTCAGTTCGTGGCAGAAAATGTCCCACCAGTCCCTGAGCCATGTCTTTATGAATCTTTCTTTTGCCATAACCTTACTCTGTTGGGTAATTCTGATGGATGTACGCGTTCTTGAGTCTCACGAGCCCGGACAGAGGTATGAAGAGGAACAGAAGCATGTAGATCACTTCCTTCCACCAACCTGCGAAACCTGCCCCGAAGATCGCCTCCTGGACATAGAAGAGGTAGTAGTGCCTGAGCGGAAAAATGGCCGACAGGCCCTGGATGTACGGGGGCATGGCCTCGATCGGGAGAGTGAATCCTGAAAGGGAGAAACCCAGGACACTGTAGAGGGCTCCTATGCTGAGGGCCAGTCTCGGGACGGGGATAAGCTCAATGATGAATATCCCTATCGCCTCGCTTGACAGGACCAGAAGCAACATCGCAATGAACATGTTGAACAGGCGGCCGCTCATCGGGAAATGAAGCCAGTGGAAGAGCATCATCACGAGGATGAAACCGATT
>JAGABK010000025.1 GCA_017614625.1 Spirochaetales bacterium | reverse complement strand
GGTGTTGGTCCTGTCTGAGGAGTAACTCTGGCCGGGTTTCTTCGCGGGCTTGTCCTGGGAAGGATTCTGCTGTGCAGGCCTGTTCTGCTGTCCCTGCTTCTGGCCCTGTTTCCGGCCCTGCGTATGCTTGCCCTGTCCGGGTTTTCCCTGGGGCTTTCTCTGTCCGCCCTGGTTCTGACCCGGCTCCTGCTTGACGCGCCAGCTCTTTCCGAGCGAGAGGTCCTCGACCTCGGGAAGGTTGTCGGGCCAGATTACGGGTATCTTCATCTTGATGTATTTCTCGATGGCCTCGAGACCGTATACGAACTCCTCGTCCGCAAGGGTGATGGACTTTCCGCTCTTGCCAGCCCTGGCCGTGCGGCCGATGCGGTGGACGTAGTTCTCATAGTCCTCGGGGATGTCGTAGTTCACGACAAGCGGAAGGTCGTCTATCTGAAGGCCGCGCGCCGCGACGTCCGTGGCCACCAGGATGGCGGTCTTGCCTTCCTTCAGCCTGTCCAGGGCCCTCTGGCGCCTGGTCTGCGGGAGGTCGCCCGTGAGGTAGTCGGCGTTGTAGCCGTTGTGGCGCAGCCTTGCGCAGAGCTCCTCGGCCATGTGGCGGCTGTTGGTGAACATCAGCGCCGCCTCGGGCTTCTCGACGGCAAGGAGCTGCAGAAGCAGCATGAACTTCTCGGACTTGGCAACGTGGTAGAGCTCCTGCGTGATGCTCTCGACGGTGATGTGGTCGGGCTCGAGGTCGAACTCGGCCGGGTCGTTCATGAACTCCCAGGCCAGGTCGCGCACGCGCATCTCGAGCGTGGCGGAGAACAGGAGAGTCTGGCGCTTGGACTTGTCGGGCAGCATGCGGAACATGCGCTTGACGTCGGGGAAGAAGCCCATGTCGAACATGCGGTCGGCCTCGTCGATGACGAAGGTGTCCAGCCGCGTGACATCCAGCTCGCGCTTCTGCATGAACTCCAGGAGCCTTCCCGGTGTTCCGATGTATATGTCGCATCCCATCTGGAGGAGCTTTCTCTGGTGCTCGTAGCCCACGCCGCCGTAGAAGACGCCTATGTGGAAGCCCTCGACCTTGGAGCAAAGCAGCGAGGCGTCCTCGAAGATCTGCTGGGCCAGCTCGCGTGTGGGCGCGATGATCAGGCACGCGGAGTTGCGGCCCTCCTCGCGGCTTCTGAGGTACTTCTCGAGGAAGGTTATGATGTAGACGGCGGTCTTTCCGCTTCCCGTCTTCGACTGGACCATGACGTCCGAGCCGGCGATGCTTATGGGGAGGACTTTCTCCTGCACCGGCATGCATGATTCGAAACGGGCAGCCCTTGTTCCTTCAAGGACCTGCCCATGCAATGGCAATTCACTGAACAGCATTCTTTTCTCACCTGTAAATATCAGTCGGAACCGTAAAGCTTGAGGATCTCACGCGGCTTGGAGCCTCTGGCGGGGCCGATGTATCCGGCGTCCTCCATCTGCTCTATGAGGTTCGCAGCCCTGTTGTAGCCTATGTTCAGGCGGCGCTGCAGGTACGAAGCCGAAGCCTCTCCGCGGTCGGAGACGATTTTCCAGGCTCTGCTGAAGAGGTCCTCTTCTCCGCCGCCCTGGGCGTCTTCGGCCTCTTCCTCCTCTTCCTCGTCGTCCTCGAAATACGATTCATCTATGTAGTCAGGTTCACCCTGAGTCTTTACGAATTCAACAATCTCCTCGATCTCCGAATCGATGAAGGCGCCCTGGATCCTCGACGGCTGGCGGGCCTCCGGGTTGTTGTAGAGCATGTCTCCGCGTCCGAGGAGCTTCTCGGCTCCCAGCTGGTCGATGATGATGCGGCTGTTCATGGAGTTGGACACCGCGAAGGCGATCTGCGTGGGGATGTTGCTCTTGATGATTCCGGTTATGACATCGGCCGAAGGTCTCTGCGTGGCCAGGATCAGGTGGATGCCGCAGAATCTGGCGACGGCCGTGATTCTCTTGATGGACTGCTCGAGCTCCTTTCCGACGGCAAGCATCAGGTCCGCGAACTCGTCGATGATGACAATGATGTACGGGAGCTTCACGCAGGCCATCTTCTTCTCGACGATCTTCTCGTTGTACTCCTCGATCTTCTTGGCGCCGATGTTCTTGAACAGCTGCATGCGGCGCTCCATCTCGTCCACGACGAAGTTCATGGCTTTCAGGGCCTTCTTGGCGTCGGTGATGACGGGCGTCAGCAGGTGCGGGATTCCGTTGTAGAGCGAGAGCTCGACCATCTTGGGGTCGACCAGGATCATGCGCACTTCCTTGGGGGTCTTGGTGTACAGGACCGAGCAGATCAGGCCGTTGATGCAGACCGACTTTCCGGATCCCGTGGTTCCCGCGACCAGGAGGTGCGGCGTCTTGGCCACGTCTATGACGATGGAATCGCCCGTGATGTTCTTTCCGAGCACCATGGGTATCTTGTAGAACTTCGACTTGAGGGCGGGCATCATGACATCGAAGCCGATGGTGTCGCGCTTCTTGTTCGGGACCTCGACTCCTATGGCCGATTTTCCCGGGATCGGGGCCAGGATTCTGACATCGTCCACCGAAAGCTCCATGGCGATGTTGTCGGAATATCCGAGGACTGAGGAGACCTTGATGCCCTTGGCGAGGGTCAGCTCGTACAGCGTGAATGTGGGTCCGTGCTGGACGCCGATGAGGGTCGTCTCGATCCTGAACTGTTTGAAGGTCTCGACGATGATGCGGCCGTCCGGGTCGTTCTCGGGATCCTCGTAGATCATGGCGCTGGTGGGATAGTGCTTGAGGATTGACTCGGGCGGGAACTTGTAGTCGAACTTCTGCCTGTCGATGAGATAGGGGTTGCCGTTGATGGCGCTCTTCAGGCCGCCGACGCCGGAGACGTAGTCGATGTCCGGTCCCTTGGCCTTAGCGGCCTTGTCGGACTCATCGAAGTCCTCGGAGGAAAGTCCG
>JAGABK010000024.1 GCA_017614625.1 Spirochaetales bacterium | reverse complement strand
GAAGATTCCCGCCACTCCCGGAACGGAGAGGGCCTGGTCGGTGTCGATTGAAAGGACCTTCGCCCTTGGGTGCTCGCTGCGCACGGCCACGGCGAAGAGCATGCCCGGCAGGTAGATGTCGTCGGGATAGACTGCCTTTCCCGTGGCCTTGTCCGCCACGTCCACGCGCGGTATGCGCATTCCGGTCTTCCAGGCGCGGTCGTCCGGGACTTCCTTGTCCGGGTCAGCCGTCGGTCCGGTCTGTGGACTCTCCCTGAGCATCTCCGCAGCCAGGCGTATGCCCTCGACTATCTTCACGTAGCCGGTGCACCGGCAGATGTTGTTCCTTATGGCGTGGCGAATCTCAAGTTCCGAAGGGGAGGGCTTTTCGTCCAGAAGGCTCTTGGCGCACATTATCATGCCCGGGGTGCAGAAGCCGCACTGGACGGCTCCGGCCTGCCCGAAGGCCCTGGTGAAGATATCCTTCTCCCTGTCGGAGATGCCTTCCAGCGTTAGTATGTCTGCTCCTGCAACCTCAGTTGTCAGCAAGGAGCAGGAGCGCACGGGTTTTCCGTCCACGATGACGGTGCATGCGCCGCACGCGCCCTCGGAGCAACCGTCCTTTACCGAAGTGAGGCGTAGGTCATCCCTGAGGAACCGGAGGAGCTTTTTTTCTCTCTCGGCCGTGACGGCTTTTCCGTTCACCGTGAACGTTGTGCTCACACGCGCATCTCCCTGTTGAACGGTCTGCCCAGGGCCGAGGGTCCGAGTCTGTTGGACTTGCGGTTGAAGGCGAGCACTATTATAACAAGAATGTAGGGCAGCATGGTAAGGAATTCATAGGGGAACCTCGGCACGAAGTTCTGGATCTGCATCTGGAAGGTCTGGGCGAAGGTGAACAGGATGGCTCCCAGGAAGATCTTGATCGGGTGCCACTGGCCGAAGTACACCAGGGCAACTGCGATGAAGCCGCGTCCGCTGATGATGTCGGCAGTGAACATCTTGGTCTGGCAGAGGGTGAGGAACGCCCCGGCGAAGCCGGCCATGGCTCCTCCGACGGCAAGACTCTGGAATCTTATCCTGTTGACGTTGATTCCCAGCGAATCGGCTGCCCGGGGATGGGTTCCAACGGCCCTGACCTTGAGGCCCCAGGGGGTCTTGAAGATCACGTACCATGCCGCAGGCACCATCAGGTAGGCGAAATAGACGATCGGGTTGTGCGTGAAGAAGATCTTTCCGATCACGGGGATCTTCGACAGAAGCGGGATGTCGACCGACGGAATTCCGGCAATGGACTGCGAGCCGCCGATGAACGAGCGGAAGAAGGTTCCGGCAAGTCCCACGCCGAACATCTGCATTCCGATGCCCGCGATTCCCTGCGGAGCGCGGAAGGTGATGACGATCACGCCGAACAGAAGCCCCATCAGGGCGCCGCAGACGGAGGCCGCAAGAAGGCCCAGCAGGTTTATGTATGCAGGGGCCGTTCCGGCTCCGACCATGGAGAAGGGAATGAGCATTCCAAGGAAGGCTCCCATGCTCATGATGCCTTCGCATCCGAGGTTGAAGATACCGGCCTTCTGGTTGAACATCTCGCCCATGGAGGCGATCATCAGGGCTACGGAGAAACGTACCGTGAACATCAGGGTGTTTACTGCGAAATCCATGTCAGGCCTCCTTCAGTGATTTCTGTTGTCCCCGACCGGAGAAGAACCTCTTTCTGAAGCGCTCGATCGAGTAGGGGTTGGAGATGACCATCTGGACGGCGACGATGATCAGGATTATCAGACCCTGGAGCATCTTGACCAGATCAGGCGGAACGGTGGTCAGTATCTGCAGGTTGACCTGGCTGTACAGGAGCATTCCGAACAGGAAGCTCGCAGGAATGATCCACAGCGGATGCAGGCCTCCGAAGAGGGCGACGACCACGCCGGAGAAGCCGTAGCCTCCGGTCATGCCTCCTATGGCTCTTCCCTGGACTCCCAGAAGCTCGACCGCGCCGGCGATTCCCGCGCAGGCTCCGGAGATGACCATGGAGATTATCAGGTACTTGGGGACGTTGATTCCGCCGTAGCGGGCGGCGCGCGACGAGGCGCCTGCGGCCCTCATCTTGTAGCCCCAGGTGGTCTTGAACATCAGGATGTAGATTATGACCACCAGGATCAGGGCGATGAAGATTCCCTGGTGGAGCGAGAAGCCCGGGAAAAGCCTTGAAAGCTTCGCGTTCTCCAGGACCCTGCGGCTCATGGGTGTTCCGGACTTCTCCGCCGGATCCAGAAGCGGGACCCTGATGCAGAAGGCGAAGAACTGCGCAGCAGCATAGTTGAGCATGACGGTCGAAAGCAGTTCGCTGACTTCCAGCTTGGCCTTGAGCCAGCCGGGGATGAAGCCGTAGAGGCCTCCTGCGACGGCTCCTGCCAGGATGCAAAGCGGAAGCAGTATGAACTTGGGCAGGCTCTGGCAGTTGGTTGCAAGGGCGGTTGCCGCGATGATTCCCATGTACATCTGGCCTTCGGCTCCGATGTTGATGATTCCGCATCTGGAGCTGACCGAGATGCCCAGGGCCACAATCAGAAGGGGAATCATGCGGATCAGGACATCGCAGAAGGTTCTGAAGTTGCGGAACGGCATGGAGATTATGATCCAGTAGGTTCCGAACACGTCGCCTCCCACGGCGAGAATGACTATCGCTCCCACCATCAGGGCGGCGAGGACGGCGATCACTATGACCGAGATTCTGTATATCAGCTTGTAGTTACTCATCTTCCTTCACCCCCGCCATGAGAACGCCCAGCCGGCTCGTGCTGGCTTCCTCTCGGGCCAGAACGCTTTGGTTGCGGCCATTGAATATGACTGCTATGCGGTCGCTGAGGTTCATGATCTCCTCAAGCTCCTCGCTTATCAGGAGGATTCCCACGCCGCTCTTTCTCAGTTTCAGAAGCTCCTTGTGGATGAACTCCGCAGCTCCCATGTCCAGGCCCCTGATGGGGTAGACGCAGACCAGGAACTTGGGCGA
Organism: Spirochaetales bacterium; assembly: GCA_017614625.1. GTDB lineage: Bacteria > Spirochaetota > Spirochaetia > Sphaerochaetales > Sphaerochaetaceae > UBA9732. The sequence goes on along the minus strand of JAGABK010000024.1, from coordinate 999 downwards.
CCTGGAGATCTCGCGCGCCAGGATGACCTTCTGGATGTTTCCTCCGGAAAGCGAGCCTGCCGCGGTATGGATGCCGGGGCATCTGATATCGAAGTCTTCCTTGGCCTTGTTCGACTGCTCCTCTATGACCTTGTTCTTCAGGATGTGGTGTCTGGAGAAGGCGTCCGACTCGCTGTCCTTGAGGATGTAGTTCTCCTTTACGGACATGGAGGGGACGATTCCCTCGGTGTTCCTTTCCTCGGGGATGTAGCCCATTCCCCTGGCTATGATCTGCCCGGGAGACAGGTTCTGGATCTGCTGTCCGAAGAACTCTATGCACCCGCCGTCGGTCTTGCGGATTCCGTTGATCGCCTCGGCAAGCTCGCGCTGTCCGTTTCCGGAGACGCCTGCAAGACCGACGATTTCGCCCGACCTGACTTCGAGGTTGAAGTGGTCCAGCGCCAGAAAGCCCCTGTCGCTCTTCACGCAGAGGTCCTTGATGACGAGGGCAGGGGAGCCTTGTGCCATTTCCTCCGTGTTCGCATGCGTCTCGACCTCGTGGCCGGTCATGAGGGCAGCAATCTCCTTGGGCGAATAGTCCGCCGTGCTTCCCTCGAACACCACGCGTCCGTGACGCAGGATGCTGACCTTGTCCGAAAGGGCCTTGACCTCGTTGAGCTTGTGGCTGATGAAGATGATCGAAAGCTCTGCGCTCATCTTCTTCAGAAGGGCAATCAGCTCGTCGGTCTCCTGCGGGGTCAGCGCGCTCGTCGGCTCGTCCAGGATCAGGAACTTCGCGCCAAGACATAGCGTCTTGACCAGCTCCACGCGCTGCTGCTCGCCTACGGCCAGCTGCCAGATATATGCATCGGGATCCACCAGGAGCCCGTATCTTTCCGATATTTCCTTTATCTTCGCCCTGACCGACGGAAGGTCCACCTTGATGCCCTTCCAGCTGTTCTTTATTCCCAGGGCGATGTTCTCCAGAACGGTCATGTTCGGAACGAGCATGTACTGCTG